>CAIUDO010000560.1 GCA_903897935.1 uncultured Pseudomonadota bacterium | reverse complement strand
TGAACTCGTCTGGCGGCCGGAACAACGTCGGCCGCATGACCGTGCGCCATCGCGGCGGCGGCCACAAGCGGCGGTACCGGGTCATCGATTGGCGGCGCGACAAGCTCGACGTTCCGGGCAAGGTAGCAGCGATCGAGTACGACCCGAATCGCACGGCGCGCATTGCGCTCGTCCACTATGCGGATGGGGAGAAGCGCTATATCCTCCACCCGGTTGGCCTCAAGGTGGGTGACAGCGTCATCACGTCAGATGGCGCGGACATCCGGCCGGGCAACTGTATGCGCCTGAACAGCATGCCGCTCGGTACCTGGGTCCACTCGGTTGAGCTGTCGACCGGGCGTGGCGGCCAGCTGTGCCGGTCCGCGGGGTCCTACGCCCAGGTGATGGCGAAGGAGGCGGGCTATGTCCTGCTGCGCCTGCCGTCCGGGGAGCTTCGGAAGGTTTGGGGTGATCACCGGGCCACGATCGGTCAGGTGGGCAACACCGAGCACGAAAACGTCGTCCTCGGCAAGGCCGGTCGTACCCGTTGGAAGGGGCTCCGCCCGACCGTTCGCGGAACGGCCATGAACCCGGTCGACCACCCGCACGGTGGCGGCGAGGGTAAGGCCAAGGGCCGTCACCCGGTCACTCCATGGGGCAAGCCCACCAAGGGCTACCGCACGCGCAAGCCGACCAAGCCGTCCACTCGTTTCATCGTCAAGCGTCGCACCCGCTAAGGCGCCTCGGGATTCAAGATGCCGCGTTCCGTAAAGAAGGGTCCATTCGTAGACCCGAACCTCCGGTCGAAAGTTGTGCACGCGCGCGAAGCGGGCGGGCACAAGGTCATCAAGACCTGGAGCCGCCGCTCGTCGGTGGTGCCCGACATGATTGGCCTCACGTTCGCCGTCCACAACGGTAAGACTCACATCGCCGTGTACGTTACCGAGCAAATGATCGGTCACAAGCTGGGCGAGTTCGCTCCCACCCGCACCTTCCGGGGCCACGCAGGCGATCGGAAGGGCAAGGTCAGGTAAGAGGTTCCGATGACCAGCACTGCAGTGCTTCGTGGGGTGCGGGTCTCCGCACGGAAGGCTCGCCTTGTCGCGGACTTGGTTCGCGGCAAGCCCGTGGGTCAAGCCGTCGAGATTCTGACGTTCACCGACAAGAAGTCGGCGCCGATTCTCCGTAAGGTGATCGAGTCCGCCGTCGCGAACGCGGAGTACGCGTCCAAGCAGCAGGATAGCGAGTTGGACGTAGACACCTTGTACGTCGAGACGGTGATGGTCGACGAAGGGCCGCAGCTTCGGCGCTGGCGGCCGAGGGCTCAGGGGCGCGCGACGCGCGTGATCAAGCAGTCTGCGCACATCACCGTTCGCCTCGCGACGCGGTAGGAGTTCACATGGGTCAGAAGGTCAACCCGATCGGGTTCCGCGTTGGAATCACGCAGGCCTGGGATTCGAAGTGGTACGCCGACAAGCTCTACGGCCGCTATGTGGCCGAGGACTTGCAGATTCGGGCGCATCTCAAGGAGAAGCTCAACTCCGCCGGGATCAGCAAGATCCAGATCGAGCGCGCGGCCGGAAAGGCGAAGATTTATGTCCATGCCCAGAAGCCTGGCGTCATTCTTGGCAAGCGCGCGACCGGGCTCGATGCGCTCCGCGCTGACTTGTCGTCGATCTCGGCCGACGAGATGTTCATCAACATCATCGAGGTCCGCAAGGCGGAGACCGACTCCGTGCTGGTCGCCGAGAACATCGCGCAGCAGCTGGTGAAGCGCACCAGCTTCCGTCGCGCGATGAAGAAAGCCATCACGCAGGCGCGGCGCGCCGGCGCGAAGGGGATCAAGGTCATGTGCTCCGGCCGCCTCGGTGGTGCGGAGATGTCGCGATGCGAGTGGTATCGCGAAGGGCGCGTGCCGCTGCATACGCTGCGAGCCGAGCTGGACTACGGGTTCGCCGAGGCGAGGACCACCTACGGGGTGATCGGCGTCAAGGTCTGGATCTTCAAGGGCGAAATCATGCCGGGCGAGGACGGCCGCGCGCGCTAAGCGCAGCGCCGTAGGAGTAGACGATGCTTGCGCCAAAGCGGGTAAAGCACCGCAGGGTACAGAAAGGACGGATGCGCGGGTTCGCGCATCGTGGGTCGGACATGGCGTTTGGCGACTTCGGTCTCCAGGCGGTGTCGTGTGGGTTCGTTACCGCTCGCCAGATCGAAGCGGCGCGTGTGGCGCTTACGCGTCATGTCAAGCGCGGCGGCCAGGTCTGGATTCGCGTGTTCCCGGACAAGCCGCTGTCGAAGAAGCCCGCCGAAACTCGAATGGGTAAGGGCAAGGGCGCTCCGGAGCTTTGGGTAGCGGTGATCAAGCCGGGCCGGCTGCTCTATGAGCTGGACGGCGTGCCGGAAGAGGTCGCGCGTGAGGCGTTTCGCCTGGCGGGGCACAAGCTCCCCATCGAAACCCGGTTCGTGCGTCGCCAGGACGAGGTGATCTGATGGCTCAGCTGAAGGAACTCTCTGATCTCGACTTGGTTCGCGCGACGTCCGAGGCGGAGCGTGAGCTCTTGGTCGCTCGCTTCAAGCGGCACCAGGGCCAGCTTGAGAACACCGCTGCGCTCAAGGTGATTCGCCGGCGCGTCGCTCGCTTGAAGACCGAGCAGCGCGCGCGTGAGGTCGCGGGGGCGATGCCGAAGGGAGCGATCGAACGGGCCCACATCGTGGAAGCGCGTGCTTCGCGGCCGGTCACTTCCTCCGAGGCGTCCTCCGGTGGTTCCGGGGGCGGCTTCCTCAAGGGCATTGTTGACAAGCTGACCGGGCCCGCATAAGGGGCCGCGCCAGTCGGTAAGCGACGCAGGGCACGGTGCCGCAAAGCACCGTGCTGGCGACGAGCCAATGCAAGCCCGAGTCCCGCTTCGCGGGAGACCGGGCGTGCGAACAGTGACGCAATCTTCCCAATCCTGGGACTGCCGGGTATGCCCCGGAGGTTCGATGAGCACCGAAGTCAGCGAAAGCCGTCGCCGCACGCTTGTGGGGCGCGTCGTGTCCGACAAAATGGACAAGACCGTGACCGTGCAGGTGGAGCGCCAGGTCATGCACCCGCGCTACCGGAAGTACATCACGCGCGTGAAGACCTACAAGGCCCATGACGAGTCGAACGAGTGCAAGGTCGACGATGTCGTCGTGATCGAGGAGTCCCGGCCGCTCTCTCGCACCAAGCGCTGGATGATCATCGAGCGTCGCTCCGCTCAGTGAGCGGTGGGCCGCGGCCTAGGAGGTTCTCGTGATCCAGATGGAGACCGTGCTCGATGTCGCCGACAATTCCGGCGCTCGTCGCGTGATGTGTGTAAAGGTCCTTGGCGGCTCGCGTCGCCGGTACGCCGGGGTCGGCGACGTGATCGTCGTCTCGGTGAAGGAGGCTGCGCCAAACGGCAAGGTCAAGAAGGGCCAAGTGGCTCGTGCGGTCATTGTCCGCACGCGTAAGGAAGTTCGGCGCTCGGACGGGAGCTACATCCGGTTCGATACCAACAGCGCCGTGATCATCAACAAGGAAAATGAGCCGATCGGGACTCGTATCTTCGGCCCGGTGGCGCGTGAGCTGCGCGCCCGGCGGTTCATGAAGATCATCTCGCTCGCGCCCGAGGTCCTTTAGGGTCCGGAGAAGTCGATGAGTAAGGCCAAACTGCGGATCCAACAGAACGACACGGTACTTGTCATCGCTGGCAAGGATCGTGGCAAGGTTGGTCGTGTGCTTCGAGTGATGCCTGCGGAGTCGCGCGTCGTCGTCGAGGGTGTCGCAGAGGTCAAGCGGCACCAGAAGCCGGTGGGCGACCAGCCGGGCTCCATCGTCACCAAGTCGGCGTCCGTTCACATTTCGAACGTCGCCCTCTGGAACGCCGCTGAGGGCCGCCGGGTTCGTGTCGGCTACGACGTGGCTGACAACGGGAAGAAGGTCCGCGTGGATCGCAAGTCCCGCACCGCAATCGAGAACGGGTGAGGACGGCAATGCAACCATATGTGCCGCGCCTTCGGGCGCTCTACCACGCCGAGGCGGCGCCGAAGCTGTTGGAGGAGTTCTCCTACAGCAACGTCATGATGGTGCCTCGCCTCACCAAGATCGTGATCAATACCAGCTCGAAAGAGGCGATCCAAAACGCGAAGATGCTTGATGCGGCTGCCGACGAGATCTCGAAGATCGCCGGTCAGAAGGCCGTGATCACGCGCGCGCGGAAGTCGATCGCGAACTTCAAGCTTCGCGAAGGCATGCCGATTGGCGTCCGCGTGACCCTTCGTGGTGACCGTATGTGGGAGTTCTTCGACCGGCTGGTCACGGTCGCGATCCCCCGGATTCGCGACTTCCGCGGCGTGAACCCGCGGGCGTTCGATGGTCGGGGGAACTACTCGCTTGGCCTGTCGGAGCAGATGATCTTCCCGGAGATTGACTACGACAAGGTGCAGCGCATCATCGGCATGAACATCGCGTTCGTGACGACCGCGCCCACCGACGAAGAGGGCCGTGCTCTGCTTCGCCGCCTTGGTATGCCTTTCGCTTCCGCCTGATTCTTTGTTCGCAGGGGGTGTGCAGCCCCTGGAGGACAGTCATGTCCATGACCGATCCGATCGCAGATCTGCTCACGCGGATCCGGAACGCACAGCAAGCGGGCCATCAGTCGCTCGTCGTGCCGCGTTCGACCATCAAAGCCCGGCTCGTCGCCATCCTGAAGCGTGAAGGCTTCCTGGAAGGGTACATCGATGACGAGAGCGGACCGCAGGGTGAGATCAAGATCTTCTTGAAATACGACAGCGCCAACTCGGGTACGATTCGGGGTTTGCTCCGTGTCAGCAAGCCCGGGCGCCGCGTGTACGTCGGAAAGGACGAGATTCCGCGCGTGCGCAACGGTCTCGGCATCGCCATCCTCACCACGCCCCGCGGGCTCCTGACGGACAGTCAGGCGCGCATCGCTGGGGTCGGTGGTGAGGTCATCTGCCACGTCTGGTAGGAGGACCCCATGTCTCGAATCGGAAGGCAGCCGGTCGCGATCCCCGCCGGCGTGACGGTGCGCGTAGACGATGGGAGCGTGACGGTGAAAGGCCCGAAGGGCACGCTGTCGCAGCCCCTCATGGCGTCGCTCGGCGTGAACGTCGAAGGCGCGTCGGTGGTGATCACCCGCGCGGACGACCAGGCCCAGACGCGCGCGTTTCACGGCCTCACGCGGGCCCTTGTCGCGAACATGGTCACCGGGGTTTCGCGCGGTTGGGAGAAGCGGCTGGAAGTTCAGGGAACCGGCTATCGCGCTGAAGTCAAGGGTCGTACCTTGACGCTGTTTCTTGGGTACTCGCACCCGGTAGAGTTTCCGGTGCCGGCCGGTGTCGACATCGCGGTCGACAAGGGTGGCAAGATCACGGTGGCCGGCGCCGATCGGCAACAGGTTGGTCAGGTTGCGGCCGTCATTCGCGGGTTCCGCGAGCCTGATCACTACAAGGGCAAGGGCGTTCGCTACGAAGGCGAGCGCGTCCGCATCAAGCAGGGCAAGAAGGCCTAGGCTGGCGAAGGCACGGAGCGAACCATGGCGAACACGAGCGAAAAGGTGACGAGCCGCCTTCGGCGCAAGAAGCACATCCGGAAGACCGTTCGGGGAACCTCCGAGCGGCCGCGGCTCTGTGTGTTCCGCAGCGGCCTCCACATCTACGGTCAGCTTATCGATGATGACCGTGGTCACACGTTGGTTTCGGCGTCGTCGCTCCAACTCGGGCTCGACAACGGGGGCAACAGGGAAGGGGCCAAGGCGGTCGGTGCGGCGCTCGCGGAGCGTTCGCTCGCGGCCAACATCGACGCGGTCGTGTTCGACCGGGACGGCTTCCGCTATCACGGTCGCATCGCTGCGCTCGCCGACGGCGCGCGCGAGGGTGGCCTTCGGTTCTGATTTTTGGACGACAGCTCCGCTGTCGGAGGACGCATGAGCAAGGTCAGCAGGCGCCGCAAGGAAGAGGAAGAGGTCTCGAACCTCATCGAGAAGGTCGTCTACGTGAATCGCGTGGCGAAGGTCGTCAAGGGCGGCCGGCGCTTCAGCTTCTCGGCGATCGTCGTCGTTGGTGACGGTCGCGGGTCCGTCGGCGTCGGCTACGGCAAGGCCAACGAGGTCCCGGAAGCGATCCGGAAGGCCACGGAGAAGGCTCGCAAGTCGATGAAGGTCTATCCGCTGGTAGGCGGGACGATCGCCCACGAGGTTCGTGGCGAGTTCGGTTCCGGCACCGTGATCCTCAAGCCGGCTTCGCCGGGTACGGGCGTTATCGCCGGTCCGGTCGTTCGTGCGATCATGGACGCGGTGGGCGTCAACAACGTCCTCTCGAAGCTGTTGAACAGTTCGAACCCGTTCAACGTGGTGCGGGCTACCTTTGCGGCGCTGGACGACCTCGAGTCGGTCGAGCAGGTAGCCAGCCGCCGCGGGATCGCGGTCGACGACCTGTACCACAACTACACCGTTCGATGGGGCGCAGCCCCGGCGTAAGCCGGCGTTTTGGGGGCGAAATGGTCAAGCAGCTCAAGGTCACGCTGCGGCGCAGCACGATCGGACAGAACGACAAGCAGCACGCGACCGTCGTGGGCCTAGGCCTTCGTCGGATCGGTGGCTCGCGCGTGTTGGAGAACACCCCCGCCGTCCGCGGGATGGTGAAGAAGGTCATGCACCTGGTCGAGGTCGAAGAGCTCGCCGGTTAGGGCGAGCTTTCGCATTTTTTCTGGCGTTGATCGCCGGGAGCTGAAGATGGCGAACGAATTGTCCATCCTGGCGCCGAACGAGGGGTCCACCCGTGTTCGCACCCGGGTGGGGCGTGGTGAAGGTTCGGGTCTGGGGAAGACGAGCGGCCGCGGCCAGAAGGGCGCGAAGTCGCGCTCGGGCTACAAGAACCGGGCCGGGTTCGAGGGCGGTCAGATGCCGCTTCACCGGCGCTTGCCGAAGCGTGGCTTCCACAATCCGTTCTCCTTGGACTTCGCGGTGATCGGGCTCGATCGGCTGGCAGACCTCGCCGCCGGTTCGGTCGTCACCGAGGAGACCTTGCGTGCGGCGGGCATCGTGAAGGCGGGTGCCGACGGCGTAAAGATCCTGGGCGGGTCGTCTCTGGCCATTGCCCTTCACGTCCGGGTGGCCAAGTTGAGCGGGTCGGCTGCGGCCGCGATCCTCGCGGCGGGTGGAACGACGGAAGGACCGCTCCCCGAGTGAGCATGGGCTCATCTACGCACCCGCGTGCCTCGTGGGTCCGGGATGAGCGCGTGGCCAGGCTGGATAGGTGGTCTGTTCCGGCGTGACCGGTGAAGCCGCGGATTAGGCTCGTTGACGCGAGAACACCACGGGTAGGCGCCATGGCGAACGTGTTCACCCAGATCTGGCAGATGCCTGACCTACGTAGTCGGGTGCTGTTCACGCTCGGCTTGCTCGGTGTGTACCGAATGGGGATCTTCGTCCCTGCGCCCGGTATCGACCGGGAGCTGCTGGGCGAGTTCTTCAACTCCCAGTCGAACACGCTCTTCGGCCTGTATGACATGTTCTCGGGCGGCGCGCTGATGCAGTTCAGCGTGTTCGTACTGGGGATCATGCCGTACATCACGGCGTCGATCGTCGTCCAGATGTTGTCGGTCACCGTGCCGCAGCTCGAGCGGATTCGTAAAGAAGGTCAGCAAGGCCAAAACCGGATCACGCAGTACACCCGGTACCTGACCATCGTAGTCGCGCTCGTCCAGTCCTACGCGATCGCGGTTGGAATGGAGCAGATGCGGGTCGGCAGCTCCAGCGTCGTCATCCAGAGCGGCTGGGCGTTCGAGTTGATGACCGTGCTCACCATGACGGCTGGTGCGTGCTTCGTGATGTGGCTCGGCGAACAGATGACCGAGCGGGGCATCGGGAACGGTGCGTCCATCATCATCACGTCCGGAATCATCGCGAGCATCCCGTCCGCGGGCGCGCAGCTTGCGCAGCTGGTTCAACTCGGGGAGCTGAACCTGCTCCAGGCGGTGCTGCTGCTGCTCTTCATGGTGCTCGTGGTGGCGGGCATCGTGTTCATCGAGCGCGGTCAGCGACGCATCCCGATCCAATACGCGAAGCGGGTGCTTGGTCGGCGTGTTTATGAAGGTCAGACCGCTCATCTGCCGTTGAAGATCAATACTGCGGGCGTAATTCCTCCGATTTTCGCGTCTTCGCTGCTGTCGTTCCCGAGCACCATGGGCACGTTCCTCGACTTTCCGGTGGTCGATTGGCTCGCGAGCGCGCTGTACCCGGGGCGTTGGCTGTACAACACCGTGTATGGCGTCCTCGTGGTGTTCTTCTCCTTCTTCTACACCGCCATCACGTTCAATCCCGTCGACGTGGCGGAGAACCTCAAGAAGCAGGGCGGGTACATCCCGAGCATCCGGCCAGGGAACGAGACGGCAGAATACCTGGATCGGTTGCTGACCCGTTTGACCTCGGGCGGAGCGGTGTACCTCGCGGGTATCAGCATCCTGCCCACAATCCTCGTCCAAGACATGGGCGTGCCGTTCGGGTTCGGGGGTACGGGGCTCTTGATCTTGGTTGGCGTCGCGCTCGACACGGTCGGCCAGATCGAGGCGCACCTCATGACCCGGCATTATGACGGCATGACGGGGCCGAAGGGTGAGCGGGCGCGTGGCCGGCGAAGCATGTCGCTGGCCGGCCGAGGGGTCTGACGTGTCGTTGGTGAAGGATCCGTGGGAGCTCGGGCTGATGCGCCAGAGCGGTCGTCGACTGGCCGAGGTGTGCGCGGAAGTGCGCAGCCTGGTGCGGCCCGGAGTGACCACGGCGGAGCTGGATGAGGTAGCCGAGCGGGCGATTCGGCGCTTGGGTGGCGTGCCGTCGTTCAAGGGCTATCAGGTGGGCCGGGTGGTGTTTCCGGCGACGATCTGCGCTTCGCCGAACGCGAGCGTCGTCCACGGGATCCCGAACGACGTGCCCCTGGTTGACGGTGACATCGTCTCTTTGGACCTCGGCCTCATCTACATGGGCTATCATTCGGACTCCGCGTTTACGGTCGCGGTCGGTTCGGTGGGGGCGGATGTTCGTCGCCTGCTTGACGAGACGGAGCGGAGCTTGTATGAGGGCGTGGCTCAGGCCATGCCGGGGAACCGGACTGGCGACGTTGGGCATCGCATTCAGGCGGTCCTCGAAGCAGCAGGCTACGGGGTGGTTCGGGACTACGTTGGGCATGGGATCGGCCGGCAACTTCACGAGAAACCTTCCGTGCCCAACTACGGCGTCAGCGGTAGCGGGCAGCTCATCAAAGAAGGCATGTGCCTCGCCATCGAGCCGATGAGCACGATGGGGGACTTTCGAACGAAGGTGCTGCGAGACGGATGGACCGTGGTGACGGCTGACGGGAGCTTGTCGGCGCACTTCGAGCATACCGTGGCCATCACTTCCCGCGGGGCCGAAGTGCTTACCGCGATTGATTCTCTGGGTACTGTTTGATCCTTGGCGTCCGAGCGGCGCCGCATTGATGAGGAGCTTCCATGGCGCGTATCGAAGGCGTCGACCTCCCGCGGAACAAGCCCGTGTGGATCGGTTTGACCTACATCTTCGGGATCGGCCAGGCGACCGCGCGTAAGATCGTGGCGAACATCGGTCTGGAGCCCAACATGCGGGTGTTCCAGCTCACCGACCACGACGTCGCGCGAATTCGTGAAGAGATTCAGAAGAACCACCGGGTTGAAGGCGAGCTCCGGAAGGTGATCGCGATCAACATCAAGCGGCTGATCGATCTGGGCACGTACCGTGGCCTGCGCCATCGGCGCGGGCTGCCGGTTCGGGGTCAGCGTACCCACACCAACGCGCGCACCCGTAAGGGCCCGCGTCGCGCAACCACCAAGCGTCGCTGAGCCGCACCCCGACGGAGTGACCCATGGCCAAGCCGAAAGTTGCCAAGCGCAAGGTCAAGAAGAACATCCCAGCGGGCGTCGCGCACATTCAGGCGACGTTCAACAACACGATCGTGACGATCGCCGATCCCGCGGGGAACACCGTCGCGTGGTCGTCTGCGGGCGTCTTGCGGTTCAAGGGGTCCCGGAAGAGCACGCCGTTCGCGGCACAGCTCGTTGCGGAAGACGCCGCGCGCAAGGCGATGGAGCACGGCGTCAAGGCCGTGGGTGTCCATGTCAAGGGCCCTGGTATCGGCCGTGAGTCCGCGTTGCGGGCCATCGCGAACACCGGGCTGAAGATCACGCTCATCAAGGACGTGACGCCCATTCCCCACAACGGCTGCCGCCCTCCCAAGCGGCGTCGGGTCTGATCCCGAATCACGAACACGGAGCGAGGCATGCAGGAAGCGCATTACGCGAACTGGCGGGCCCTCATCAAGCCCCGGCGGGTTGATCGGGACAAGCTCACCCCTACGTACGGCAAGTTCGTCGTCCGGCCGCTCGAGCGCGGGTTCGGGACCACGATCGGCAACTCGTTGCGGCGGATCCTCCTGTCGTCTCTGCAGGGGGCCGCGATCACGCAGGTGCAGATCGAAGGCGTCCTCCACGAGTTCTCCTCGATCCCGGGCGTCGTCGAAGACGTCACGGACATCGTGTTGAACCTCAAGGGCGTGCTGCTCCGCACGACGGCGAGCGAGCCCATTCGGGCGTCGATCAGCCGCTCGGGCGAAGCGGGGCGCACGGTGGTCGTCCGCGCGGGCGACATCCACTTCGATGGTGCGTGTGAGGTGCTCAACCCCGAGCACCCGATCGCGACGCTGACCGAAGGTGGGTCGTTCGTCGCGACCGCGCGGGTCGAGACGGGCAAGGGCTACGTCCCGGCCAGCATGAACAAGGACCCGTCGGCTCCGATCGGCACGCTCCCGGTCGACGCCATCTTCACTCCGATCAAGCGCGTGAAGTACGTCGTCACGAACGCTCGCGTCGGGCAGCGGACCGACTACGACCGGCTGACGCTCGAGATCTCGACGGATGGGTCGGTCGCTCCGGAGGACGCGTTGGCGTTCGCGGCGAAGATCCTGAAGGAGCAGCTTCAGATCTTTATCAACTTCGCCGAGGACGACGAGCCGTCGGTGCAGGCCGAGGAAGTTCACGACGAAGAGTTCAACGACAACCTGTTCAAGCGGGTCGACGAGCTCGAGTTGTCGGTCCGGTCGCAGAACTGCTTGCAGAACGCCGGGATCGAGTTCATCTACCAGCTGGTGGAGCGGTCCGAGGCCGAGATGCTGAAGACGAAGAACTTCGGCCGGAAGTCCTTGAACGAGATCAAGGAGATCCTCCAGGATCTCGGTCTTTCGCTCGGCATGAAGCTCAACAACTTTCCGCGGCACCGCGTCGGCTGAGGCTGAACGCCGCTGGTCATGAGGAGCCGGTCCGATGGTGGCCGGCTCAACTCTGGAGTGCATGATGCGTCATCGGAACAGTTTCCGCCAGCTCTCGATGGACAGCTCCCAGCGGGGCGCGTTGCTGCGGAACATGGTCACCGCCTTGCTGCGACACGGCCAGATTCGGACCACCGCGCCGCGGGCCAAGGAGCTCCGCCGCTACGTGGATCACGTGATCACGATGGGGCGGAACGCGCCTTCGGAGGCTCAGATCGCGGCCTTGGAAGGTGCGGCGGCCCAAGCTGCGCGCGCGCGGCGTGTTCACGTTGCTCGGCAGGTTCGCTTGTGGGTGAACGACCCGGACGTCGTCAAGCTCGTGTTCGGTGAGTACGCCACGCGGTTCGCTTCGCGGCCCGGCGGGTATACGCGGGTCGTTCGCGCGGGCAAGCGCCCGGGCGACAACGCGGACATGGCGGTGATTCAGCTCGTCGAGGCGCTCGCGGCGCCGGCGGACGCCGCGGCGGAGTAGGGTGCGTTGGGGCGAACGCCCCTTTCAGGTCGCGCTGGGGCGCACCTGGGCCGGGGTGCTTCATGGCGAGCGGTACTTCAGGTTCCATGGCGGAATTTCGGGCGCTCATCACGCGCTCGGGGTTGAAGTACACACGCCAGCGTGAGGTCGTAGGGCAGGTATTCTTCGGCTCGGACGGGCATCTGTCGCTCGCCGAGCTGTTCGAGCTTGCCAAGCGGGTGATGCCCGGCATCGGCTACGCGACGGTGTACCGGACGATGCGCGTGCTCGTCGACGGTGGCTTGGCCAATGAACACCACTTTGGCGAAGGGCACACGCGGTTCGAGGTGGCGCATGAGGTGGATCATCACGACCACCTCGTCTGTGACCGTTGTGGTCGGATTGTCGAGTTCGAGGACGAGGTCATCGAGGCGCGCCAGGTCGCGATCGCGTCGGCGCACGGCTTCCGCATGCGCTCTCATCGCCTCGAGATCCACGGTGAATGCCAGTCGTGCGTAGCCGAGCAGGGCGGAGGCGTTGCGGGCGCGCGCCAGGGTGTTTAGTCGAAGCTGACCGGGTGGGCCATGTACCTGTTTACCGTCGTACTCCACGTGTTCCTGTCGTTGTTCCTGATCGTCGTCATCCTGCTGCAGCCAGGCAAGGGTGGTGATGTGGGGAACGCATTCGGAGGGGGCCTCGGTTCGGGGGCCATGTTCGGGCCACGTGGCGCTGGGAACCTGTTGTCTCGCGCCACGACCGTCGTCGCGGTCCTGTTCATGACCACGTCCATCACGTTGGCGTTGTTCTCGAACAAGCGGATGATGGAGGACTCTGACGTCGCGGACGAGCTCGAGCGCCTCGAGGCCGAAGAGCAGGTAGTGCCTGAGGGCGTTGACGGCTCTGCGCCGGTCGAATAGAAGGGTTGGTGTGGCAGGCGCGCGGGTGGCGGAATTGGTAGACGCGCAAGGTTGAGGGCCTTGTGGGTAAAACCGTGAGGGTTCGAGTCCCTCTTCGCGCATGAAACACGAAAGCACCGGCCTCGGCCGGTGCTTTCTTCGTTTCGGGACTGTCCGTGTGGTCACGCCTGAGCCGCGGCGAAGTTCGGTTTCGGGGGGCGGCGCGGCAGGGTTCGTGGTCGGGGACGGCTAATGGCTGGCGCGTACGATTGCTGCGAACGAAGCGGCTTTCAGGCTGGCACCACCCACGAGCGCACCGTCGATGTCGGGCTGCCCGAGCAGTGCCGGCGCGGTCTCCGGCGTCACGCTGCCGCCGTACAGCACCCGCAGCCCGTCGGCGATCACGTCGCCGTATAGGCTGCGGAGAACAGCGCGTACGTGTTGGTGCATCTCTTGCGCCTCTGCCGGGCTCGCGGTGCGGCCGGTGCCGATCGCCCATACGGGCTCATAGGCGATGGTGAGCGCGCCGACGCGGTCCGCCGGGAGCGCCGAGAGCGCGGCGCGGACCTGGTGACCGACGATGTCCGCCGCGACGCCCGCGTCGCGCTCCTGCAGCGTCTCGCCTACGCAGATCATGGGGAGCAGGCCGGCGTCCAAGCACGCGACGGTCTTGGCCGCGACGCCAGCGTCGGTCTCACCGTACCGCTGGCGACGCTCGGAGTGACCGATCAGCGCGCGCGTGCAGCCGGCCTCTCGGCAGAGCACGGGCGAGTTCGCGCCGGTGTACGCGCCGCTCGCGAAGGCCTCGACCTCTTGGACGCCGAGCTCGATGCCGGAGCCGCCCAGGACCGCCTGGACCGCGGGGATGCTGATCGTGGTCGGGTAGAGGGCGACATCGACCTCGCCGCGATCGGCCAGCGTGCGCACGAGCTCCTCCGCGAGCCGCGCCGATGACGCCGGCCCGAGGTTCAGCTTCCAGTTGCCGGCGATGAAGGTGCGACGAGCCACTATCGCCTCCGAAGTGCAGCGATGCCTGGAAGATCCCCGAGCTCTAAGAACTCGAGGGCCGCGCCGCCGCCGGTGGACACGTGCGACATGCGGTCGGCCAAGCCGAAACGCGCGACGGCGGCGGCAGAGTCGCCGCCGCCGATCACCACGAACCCGCCGCTCGCCGCCAGCAGCTCAGCGATCGCGCGTGTGCCGCCAGCGAACGACGCCCACTCGAAGACGCCCATCGGGCCGTTCCACACGACGGTCTTGCAGGTGCTCAGGACCTCGGACCACGCCGCGACCGTCTTCGGGCCGATGTCGAGGCCCATACGGTCCGGCTCAATCGCGTCGACGACCTCGGGGCGCGCGCGCTCGGAGAAGGACGCCGCGACCACGTGGTCGATCGGGAGGTGCACCTTGACGCCCTTCGCGGCGCACGAGTCGAGCACCGACTTCGCGACGTCGAGCTTGTCCGCCTCGATCTTGGAGGCGCCTACTGGGTGGCCGAGCGCCGCCAGCACCGTGTACGCCATCGCGCCACCGATGAACAGGTGGTCGACGCGACGGGCCAGCGCCTCGATCACGCCGATCTTGTCGGACACCTTGGCGCCCCCGAGGATCGCGGCGTAGGGCCGGTCTGGTCGTGCGAGGAGGAGCCCGAGCGCGTTCACCTCCTTCTCGACCAACAACCCGCCGGCGGCGGGGAGGAGCTTCGGCACGCCGGCGATCGACGCGTCGGGGCGGTGCATGCAGCCGAACGCGTCGTCGACGTAGACGTCGCCGAGCGCGGCGAGCTCACGCGCGAACACCTCGTCGCCCGCTTGTTCGCGCGGATCGAACCTGAGGTTCTCGACGAGCATCACCCCGCGCGGCGCGAGCTCGCGGGTGAGGCGAACGACCTCGTCGCCCACGGTCTCGTGCGCGAAGGTGACCTCTTCCCCAAGCAGCTCGGCGAGCCGGCTCGCGACCGGGAGCAACGACAGCTCCGCGGCGCGCTTGCCCTTCGGACGCCCGAGGTGGCTGCACAAGACGACCTTGGCGCCGCGCTCGCGGAGCCATGCGATGGTCGGCAAGGCGCCGCGGATGCGGGTGTCGTCTCGGACGACCTCGCCCTGGAGCGGCACGTTGAAGTCGACGCGCACCAGCGCGCGCTTGCCGTCCAACGGGAGGGCGTCGACCGCCGCGGGGTCGCCCCCGTCGGCGGGCCGCGGGAGCAGCGCTTCGAGGGTGGCCATACGGCGGGTGTTCATCATCTCAGCCCACCATGATCCGGGCGAGGTCGAGCATCCGGTTCGAGAAGCCCCACTCGTTATCGTACCAGGCGAACACCTTCACCAGCGTGCCGCCGATGACGTCGGTGAGCGCCAAATCGGCGATCGAGCTGTGCGGGTTGCCGATGATGTCGCTCGACACGATCGGCGCGTCCGTGGCCTCGAGGATGCCCTTGAGCGGTCCAGCGGCGGCGGCGCGCAGCGCGTCGTTGATCTCTTCCTTGGTCGTCGGGCGCTCGGCGGTGAACGTGAGGTCGACCAGCGAGCCGTTCGGCGTAGGGACACGAATCGCGACGCCGTTGAGGCGGCCCGCGATGGCCGGGAGGACGAGGCCGATCGCCTTTGCCGCGCCGGTGCTCGTGGGGACCATGTTCAACGCCGCCGCGCGCGAGCGCCGGAAGTCCTTGTGCGGCGCGTCGAGCAGGTTCTGGTCCATCGTGTAGCTGTGGACCGTCGTCATGAGGCCGCGCTCGATGCCGACGGTCTCGTGGAGGACCTTCGCCAGCGGGGCGAGGCAGTTGGTGGTGCACGACGCGTTCGACACGATGTGGTGCGCGGCGCGGTCGTACGTGCCGTGGTTCACACCCACGACGAAGGTGGCGTCGACCTTGGACGCCGGCGCCGAGATGATGACCTTCGGGGCGCCCGCGTCGCGGTGCGGCTGGGCCTTCGGGCCCTCGGTGAACCGGCCCGTGCACTCGAGCACGACGTCGACGCCGGCTTCGCCCCACGGCAGCTTGCCCGGCTCACGCTCCGCGCTCACCCGCACCAAGCGGCCGTCGATCTCGAGCCCGCCGTCGACGGCCTTCACCGACTTCCAGCCGCCATGCACCGAGTCGTGCTGGAGCAGGTAGGCCAAGGAGTCGGCCGAGGTGAGATCGTTGAGGTGGACGAACTCCAACCCCTCCTGATCCCAGCCCGCGCGCAGGACGTTGCGGCCGATGCGTCCAAAGCCGTTGATTCCGATTCGCAACGCCATTTTCCCTCCTGAGCCGTGTGGACCGGCGGGCGCGCCCGAGCGGTCCGGACGATGGACGGCCCTACTAAGCGGGTCGACCGAAACCGGGTAGCGAAGTCCGCGAACTGTTAGGTGCGGGTCACGGGCCTCAGCGTCGTCGCTCCGTTCTCCCGTTGGTTGCAGCCTCGCGACCTCCCGTCGCGGCCCAGGATTCCATGGCAACGTTCGGTCTCAGCAGCCTCGACGAGGTCGAGGGCCTCGGCGTCGTCGCCGGCGCCATGCCGTGGGGCCCGGGGCCGCTCGTCGACGTCCAGCGCGAAGAGGCGGCGCACGCCGGGCTGTCCGAGGGGCCGTCGAACGACCGAATCTTCGTCGACGGGGGCGGGATCGCCAGCGGCGTGGCCCTGGAGTCGTTTCGGCGACAGACCGAGTCGATCGCGGGTGACGTCGTCGGCACGCTCGCGGCGCCCCTCGGCCAGTGGGGAGCGTGCGCGGCGCTCGGTGGGCCCGTTCGGCTGGTGCGTGCGCGGGGCGGCGGCGCGTTCGACGCGGACCGAGCCGCGCGGGCCACCTCGGTGGCGATCACGGTGGTGTCGCGCTCGTTCGCGGTCCGGGTCGGCGATCGGCCCGGTGGGCGCGCGCTCACCCTCGAGCTCGGTGACGCGGTCCTGTGTCCGGTCGGGCACTGGAGCGGCATCTTATGGGCGAATTTGCTCTCTCTTGGGCCGATGCTCTGGCGTCGGCTGCTGGGCCCTCCGCCGCTCGCTGCCGCGCGCCTCGGGTGGGCGGCCCTCTCGCGGCTCACCGTGGATCGATACCGGCTGGCGCGCGCGGTCTCGGTCATCGAGCGCGGGGCGTCCGTGCACCCGTCGGCGGTCGTGGAGGCGTCGTGGATCGGCGCCGGGGCGGTCGTCGGGCCGCAGGCCGTCGTGCGGGGCTGCATCGTCGGTCCGGAAGCCAACGTCGAAGCCCACGCGTCCATCCAGGGCACGGTCCTCGGCCGCGGTGCCGTCGTGCAACGCCAGGGATGGGCGTGGTTCTCGGTGTTGGGGGACGGCGCGGGCGTCGGCGGCGCGATGCAGCTCGGCGTGCTCGCGCCGGGCGCCCAGCTCAAGGGGGGCGCGTACCTCATGGATCAGGCGATTGGCGGTGAAGTGAGGGTGCTGCGCCACGATGAGCTGCTCCCCGCGCCGCTCGGCATGATCGGGGTCGGCCTCGGCGCTGGGGCCATCGTCGGGTCGGGCGTGTGGGTGGCGCCCGGTCGGTCGGTCCCTGCGGGGGCGGTGCTGGCGTCGACGCAGGGCGTCGTGACGCGATGGCCGCCGCCTCCGGACAGCGGCGTGCGCCTGCTGACGGCGTCCTCGTGACCTGCGTGTGCGTAGCGGCGGTGCTGGTCGCGGCCCTCTGGGTCCTGATGATCGCCTCGATCCCGCGCTACGGGCGTGAGCACGGCCTACCGGTGGACGGCGGGCGGCCGCTCGCCGACGTCCGGATCTGTGTCCCCGCGCGTGACGAAGCGGCGAACATCGCGGCGTGTGTGTCGGCGGCGCGGGCGGCGGCGCCGGGCGCCGAGATCGTGGTCGTCGACGACGACAGCTCGGACGGCACCGGGGCGATCGCGCGGGCAGCCGCCGTCGACGTCACGGTGCGCGCTGCCCCGCCGCGCCCCAGCGGGTGGTCCGGCAAGGCGTGGGCGTGCCAGGTCGCGGCCGACGGCGCCGAGGCACGCTGGCTGCTGTTCGTCGACGCGGACGTGCGTCTCGCGCCGCTCGTCGTGTCGTCGCTGGTGGTGGAGGCGGAGCGTGCGCAGCGGGACCTGCTGTCGGTGTTCGGCACCTGGCGGCTCGTCACGTTCTGGGAGCGGGTCGCGATCCCGGCGATCGGCTGGTTCATTCGTGGTTCGGTCGATCTGGCGGCGGTCGAGCGCGGCGATCGGGCCTTCGCGAACGGGCAGGTGCTCCTGGTCAAGCGGTCGACGTGGTCGAGCCTGGGCGGACACGGCGCCGTACGGGGCGCGGTGCTCGATGACGTCGAGCTCGCACGCGCGGTGCGCCGCTCGGGCGGCGCGGTCGGGGTCCGGTACGCGCCGTGGGCGTTCGAGGTGCGCCTCTACGACAGCTTGTCGGCGATCCTCGCTGGTTATGGCAAGAACCTGTTCGAGGGGATGGAGCGTCGTCGGTCGGTCGCGGTGGCCGCGGTCCTCGCGGTGACGCTGACGTCGGTGCTGCCGCCCGTGCTCGTCCCGGTCGGCCTGCTCGTCGGAGACGTCGAGCTCGTAGGGGTTGGGGCGGCCCTGTGGGCGCTCGAAGCAGCCTTCAGGTTCCAGGTGGAGCGAAGGGACGGCAGGTCCGGCTGGATCGCGCCGCTGCACCCGCTCGGCGCCGCGGTGCTCGTGGTCGCGATCGTGCGGTCGACGCTCCGGCGCGCGGTGTGGAAGGGGCGCACCTTCGTCGGTGGCCAAGCCGGGCCCCAGTAAACGAAAAGGCCCCGAACCTGAGGTTCGAGGCCTTTAAGAGCGGGTGACCAGATTCGAACTGGCGACAGCCACGTTGGCAACGTGGGACTCTACCACTGAGCTACACCCGCGACGGGCTTTCGTTAACACCTCCTCCTGGAGCGTCAAGGCGCTCCGTGCGCTCGAGTGACGACATCGGGTTCGAATGGGCCAACGCTAGCTATGGGTCGCAGGGGTCAGCTCGCACGGGTTCGCCGCCACGATGCGCGCCCGCGAGGTAGACTGCGACGGTCCGCGCGAGCGGGCGCCGCACAGGAAGGTCCCGATGGTTCGCACGTCGTCGACGTTGTCCCGCGCCTTGTTCGCCGCTGCCGTCCTGGTCGGCTGCGGCAAGGACGACACCTCCGTCGAGACGGGCCCGCTGCCGACCGAGCCCGGGCCGACCACGGATCTGGTCGACGCCGACGGGGACGGCGTCACGGTCGCGGACGGTGACTGCAACGACGCCGACCCTGCGGTCCACCCCGGCCGCCTCGAAGACTGCGACGGCGTCGACCAGAACTGCAGCGGTGTCGCCGACGAGGGCACGTCGGACGTCGACGGAGACGGGCAATGCGACCTGCTCGACGTCGAGGAGTGCGATGGCGTCGACAACGACGGCGATGGGCGCGTCGACGAGGTCGCTACCGATGTGGACGGGGACGGGGTCGCCGACTGTGTCGACGTCGAGGCGTGCGACGGCGAGGACAACGACGGTGACGGCCTCGTCGACGAGGACTTCGACGCCGACGGCGATGGCTTCGCCCCCTGCGGTGTGGTGTTCGACTGCGACGACGGCGCCGCCGCGGTGACCCCGGGCGCCGCCGAGGTCGACGCCGACGGCGGAGACAACGACTGCGACGGCCTCGTCGACGAGGCGGCGTGGCGGGTGGGCGACCTCGTCATCACCGAGCTGCTGATCGACCCCGCATCGGTCGCCGACGCGCGCGGCGAGTGGTTCGAGGTGCACAACGTCTCGGGGCGGCCCGTGGTGTTGGACGGCTTACGCATCGAGGACGACGGCATCGACGCGCACGTGATCGCGGCTGGGTCGGGGCTGAGCGTCGACGTCGACGGTCGGGTGGTGCTCGCGGCGGCGGCCTCGTCACTCGAGAACGGCGGCGTCGCGGCGGCCTATGGTTGGGAGACGGGGTTGTCGTTGGGTAATGGAGGCGACACCCTGCGCGTCGTGGTGCCGGGCGGCGTGGTGATCGACGAGCTGTCGTGGGGGGCCGACTTCGTAGTGTCGGGCGTCGCGATGGCCCTCGACCCGAGCGGCGACGCCGCCTCGAACGACGACGCGTCGGCGTGGTGCCCGGCGGTCTCGGCGTGGGCGGGGCTCGGCGACCTCGGATCTCCCGGGTCCAGCAACGATCCGTGCGCGACCACCGACGGCGACGGAGACGGCTGGTCCGTGGCCGACGGCGACTGCGACGACGCGGATCCGGACCGGTACCCAGGTGCGTGGGAAGGCAACCCCGGGGTGGACGAGGACTGTGACGGCGTGCCGGAGCAGGCGCCGGACGCGGTGGTCGCAGTGGACGGCGCGGTCGACCAGTGCGACGTCGTGGTGCTGGACGGTCGCGGATCGACGGATCCGCAAGGCTCGGCGCTCACCTGGAGGTGGGAGCTGGTCGGGGTGCCGGCGGGCTCTACCGAGAGCTCGGCGGACCTGGCGGACGCGACGTCGTCGGTCGCGTCGTTCACGCCGCAGCACGAGGGCGCGTACACCGTGCAGCTCGTCGTCACCGATCCGGGGGGCGCGGCGTCGTTGCCGGCGGTCGCGACCATCGAAGCGAACGAGCGCCTCGCCAACGCGGCGCCGGTCGCCGACGCGGGCGGCAGCGAGGTCCGGTTGGCCACGGTCGCCTGCACAGCCGGGGCGTGGGCGGAGTTCCCCTGTGTGCCGTGCGCGGACGCCGCGGTCGTGCTCGACGGCGGCGCGTCGTCTGACGCGGACGGCGACGCGCTCAGCTACCGATGGGAGGTCCTCGCTGGTAATGGTGTTTTGGCCTCTCCTTCGACGTCCTCGCCCACGCTGACGGTCGCTGGGCCGGTGCCGTCGGCTGCCGGCGCGGTCGCCGAGGAGGTGGTCTACGTGGCGCTCGAGGTGTCGGACTGCTTGGGCGCCACCGCGCTGCTCGACGTCATCACGGTGACGTACACCTGCACCGGCACCTAGCAGCGGCCCGGGCGCGTCAGCGGGTAGCGCGCCGCGCGATGCGATCCAGGAGCTCGACCTCGCGGGGGTCGGTGGGGCCGGCGCGCACCGCCGAGACCGCGTTCGCCAAGTGCACACCGAGCGACGCGCGAGCCGAAGCCCAGTCGGTGCACGCGTCGGTGCCGAGCGCGCGCCCAAGCGCCAACCACGTGACGGCGTCGGGCTTACGGGTGCGCAGCAGGTC
The DNA here is from genome assembly GCA_903897935.1 of uncultured Pseudomonadota bacterium. GTDB lineage: Bacteria > Myxococcota_A > UBA796 > UBA796 > CAIUDO01. The sequence goes on along the minus strand of CAIUDO010000560.1, from coordinate 2,445 downwards.
GGCGTCGAACGGCCCGGCGCCGGTCCCGAGCAGGGCGTCGAGCAAGTCGACCATCGCGCGGGGGAACATGACGGTGTCGTGCCCCACGTCCATGGTGTCGATCGCCTCTTTGAGCGCGATCACTTGCCAGACGCTCGCGATGCGCGCGACCTCCGCGTCGTAGCGGCCGGCGACCCCGAACGCCTCGGAGCGGTCGAGGCCGGTGCAGGGCTCGTCGGCGCAGCCGCCGTACCAGCGGCGCGCGTGCACCCCGAGCACGACGACGCCGGCGGCGCGGTCGTCCTTGGCGATCGGCGCGGCGGCGGCGACGGCGGCGTCGAGGTGGTGCCCGATCGGGTCCGCGCCTCCGATCTTCGCCGCTTCCGCATCGCGCAGCTCGGCCCAGGCGGCTTGCTCCCCGTCGCGGTCCGCGGCGGCCCGCTCGAGCGCGAGCCGCGTCGCCAGACGGAGCGCCTCCAACGCCGGCGAAGGGTCGCCCGAGGCCCCGCTGCCCCTGGCGATCAAGGCGGCGCCGAGCGGGTGATCACGCAGGCGGTCCAGCGCGACGCCGCCGAGCGCCTCCGCGACCGGCGCGACGTCTACCGCGGGCCCCGAGAGCCACCCCTGCAGGACCCAGCGGTCGGCGTACCGGAGCACCGGGTCGGAGCCGGCGTCTGGTGGGCTGAGCCACGCGAGCGGTGCCCCCGGCGGCGGGGTGGTGGAGCTGCCCGGCCGCACACGCGACAACAAGACCAGAGCTTCTTCCTGGTGAAGCTCAGGGTCGGCCGCCAAGATGCCCTGGATGAGGCGCAGCCGGTAGCCGCGGCTCAACGCGACCGCCTCGGTGTTCGGCCAGTCGTCTTCGACGCGTTGGAGCGCCGACGCGGCGTCGCCGGTGCCTTGCTCGAGCTGCCGCACCGCCTGCTCCCAGCTCCGATAGGCCGGCGACGCCCCCGATGTCGCGAGGGCGTCCGGGGGCGGCGTGGCGGGGGTGCGGGCGAGGGGGTCGCCGCGCAGCGTGTAACGGAGGACGTCCGCCGGTTCCTTCAACGCCGACTCCGGCACCTCGGCCGCGGTCGTCGGCGACAGCAGCAGGTGATCGGGGATCCGACGGGCGCAGGAAACGAAGGCGAGGAACAGGAGCGGTCGCATGTTCGGAGCGTTACCCATCCGACCCGCCCCCACCATAGGGGGAAGGAACGTCGTGCGGAGTCGTCGTGGAAGTTGAGATCGGTTCACTGCGCGCAACGGTCGTTCAGCCGTCGAAGGAGACGGCGCCACCGCTGTTCTTGATCCCGGGCGTCGGGTTCACCCGCGCCGTTTACGCGCCCCTGCAAGCCGCCCTCGCGAAGGACGGGATCCCGTCGCTCGCGGTCGACCTGCCCGGCACCGGAGACCCTCACGCCGCGCCGTCGTTCGAGCGCGTAGCTGATGCGCTCACGCGTGCGGTCGAGGCGGTCCCGAGCTGCGGCGTGCTCGCGCACTCTTTGTCGGGCCCGTTCGGGCAGCTCGTCGCGCAGCGTGCGCACCTCCACGCGTTGGTCCTCGTCAATTCGTTCCCGAGCGACGGGGTTTCGTTGGTGCCGACCCGCGGCGCGCTTGGCTTCGCGCGGCGCCATGGCCTCGCGCTGCTCCGCGGGCACGCGATTCGGCCGTCGTACGACGAGATGCTCGCGTTCGGCCTCGATCGTGCGCCAGAGGCAGCGCGGCGCGCCGCGTTCGACGCGATGGTCCCGATGCCCGGCCGCTTGGTGCAGCAGATCCTTCGGCGCCCGCTGCGACCTGACTCGGGCGCGGTGCGTTGCCACACCCTGGTCTGCACGGCGCGCCAGGACACGCTGGTGCATTGGCAGGTCGGTCGCCGGATCGGGGAGTGGTTCAACGCGATCATCTGGCGGTACGACGACCTCGGCCACCTGCCGTTCTTCCAGGACGAGGCGGCGCGTTTGTACCGGAACATCGGCGAGTTCGTGCTCAAGCCGCACTCGCGCAAGGTCACCGAGGCGGAGGCGTGGGCGCCGGGCGAAGGGCGCGGGCTCGAAGCGCGCGAGGTCGATCGCGGCGACGTCGGCGGCGCGCGCAGCGCATACGGCCAGCGCCTCGGGCGTCAGGGCGCGTCGAACACCGACCAGTGGGACCAGAACCTCGCGCGGTTGGCCGAGAAGTCCGGTTAGCCGGCCATTCGGCGCGGCAGGCGCGGGCCCTCGTAGATGAACGCCGTGTAGACCTGCACGGCTGCGCAGCCCGCCGCGAGCAGCTCGGAGGCGTGGGCGGCGGTCGACGGCCCGCCGACGCCGATGACGGGCAGCCCGCCGGCAGCGCCGAGCGCGGCGTCGATCGCGGGGCGCGCGACCGCGCGCAGGGGAGCACCCGACAGCCCGCCTTCGAGGCCAGGATCGCGCGCCAGAACGTCGCGGCGCACGGTGGTGTTGGTCGTAATCACGCCGGCGACGCCGGCCGTGCGCG
>CAIUDO010000559.1 GCA_903897935.1 uncultured Pseudomonadota bacterium | reverse complement strand
TCGACGTCGCCGAGGCGGTGATGGCGCGGGTGCGTCGTGCGTCGGCCGCCCCCGCGGCTGCGGTCGCGGCGCCTGCGAGCTCGGGTCGGTGGTCGTGGGGGAGCGCGGTTGGCTTGCTCGCTGCGGCCGCGGCCGTGGTGGTGCTGTGGCAGGGCATGGCGCCCGCACCGTCGGGGCTGGTCGCGACCGAGGTGGTGGTGGCGGCCGCGGACCCGGTGCAGCTCGAGGCGCTCGACTACGCTGAAGACGCGGTGGTGCAGGTCATCACGCCCGAAGACGGCTCGCTCATCATCTGGTTCGACGAGGGGGCAACGCTGTGAGCAACACCATCGCCAAGATTCGTCGTGTGTTCGTGCTCTGTGCAGCGATGTCGCTCGGCATGGCGCCGCTCGCGGACGCGTGGGCGCAAGGGCCGCCGACCGCGGAGCGCCCCGCGCCCCCGGCGGAGCGCCCGGCGCCCCCCGTGGGCCAGAAGGTGGACATCGAGGTCAAGGTCGTCTACGCGACCAACAGCAACGACAAGATGGATCCGCGTCTCGCCCCGATGGCGAACCAGCTCAAGATCCTGAGCTTCCGCGGGTTCGAGCTCATCGGAACCCAGACGACGAGCCTCTCCGTCGGGCAGGAGCACACGTTCACCATCGAGGGTGGGCGTCGGCTCACGGTCGAGCTCGTCTCCAAGGACGACAAGAAGGCGACGTTGCGTGTGAAGTCGTTCACGTCGCAGTCGGCGCAGCGCATCGACACGACGGTCGGCGTGCCGCGAAACCGGTACTTCATGCTGGCTGGTCCGGCCTACCGCGACGGTGTGCTGGTGCTCCCGGTGAGCGCGAAGTACTGATCCCGTCCCGGAGGGCCGGTGACCATCTTCCAGCGCATCATCGACCGTGAGATCCCGGCGGACATCGTCTACGAAGACGACGACGTGCTCGCGTTTCGCGACGTCAACCCGGTCGCGCCCGTGCACGTGCTCGTCATCCCGAAGCGGGCGATCGTGAACCTCGCGTCGTCGGCGCCGGCGGACGACGCGCTGCTTGGGCGCTTGCTCGCGGCGTGTCGTACGGTCGCGCAGCTCTGTGGCGTCGCCGAGACGGGCTACCGCGTAGTGACGAACATCGGCGGTGACGGCGGGCAGTCCGTGTTTCACCTGCACCTGCACGTGATCGGTGGGCGGCAGCTGCGCTGGCCGCCGGGCTGATGACGCGTCCGCTGCGGATCGAGGGCGACCACGTCGTGGTGGGCGGGGAACGGGCGCCGATTCGGTCGGTCCTCGGCGTCATCGAGCGCGTCGACCCGTGGCGGGGGCGCCTCGTGGTCACGCTGGTGGGCGTCGGGGGCGAGGTCGAGCCTGGCGCTGGCTACGGCGACGTGCGCCGCGCGCTGCGCGCGTTGGACGTCCCGGTGGTCTCCGATTGGGAGGACGGGCGCTTTCCGGCGGTGCCGCTCGGTCTGCCCGAGGGGACCGGCACCGCCGCCGTGCTGGTCATCGCGCTGGTCGGGGTCGCGGCGGCCGCGTGGGGGTTGGGCCCGTGGGGCGGCGTCGCGGCGGGCCTCGTCGGCGGGTGGTGGGTCGCGCGCACGCGGGACCGACTCGTCATCACCACCGACGGCGTGCGGGTGGGGCCGGCGTGGGCGCCGTGGGTTCGGTGGGCGGACGTCGGCGCGCTCGGGATCCGGCCCGCCGGGCGCTCATCGGTGCTCGTGTGGGCGCGCGGGCACGCGGGCGCTGGGGTGCGCGTGCCGGCGTCGTTGGTGCCCGCGATTCGGGCGCGCGCGTGGCGTATCGGGCGGGTCCCGGTGCATGAAGCGGCCCCCGATGTGCTCGAGCAGCACCAAGGCTGGGTCGCCGCGGCGGTCGGCGTGCCGCTCGGTTTGGTGCTGGTCAGCCCGGTGGTGCTGGCGACGAGCGCGCCGTTCGTATGGATGAGCGCGCTCTTTTGGGCCGCTGGCGCGGTCGGCGCGGTGGGGGCTGCGGTGGCGGCGC
>CAIUDO010000558.1 GCA_903897935.1 uncultured Pseudomonadota bacterium | reverse complement strand
GCCGTCGGTCGGCCAGACGGCCGCGCGGCCGGCCGCGGGGTCACCGATCGCGCCGACGACGAGCCCAAGGTCGGGCGCGGCGGCCAGCGGGCCGCGGGCGCCAGGGGTGAGCCCGGGCGCGCCCACCGTCAGGTCGATCGCCCACGGACCTTCGATGCGCACGAGCTGGTCGCCTTCGTAGACGAACCGCACCGCGGGTGCGTCCGGGCCACAGCCTTGCTCCCACGGGGCCGGGAGGAACACGAGCCCGCCGGACGCCTCCAGCGCGACCCCGAGCGAGACCGAGGCCGCGGGGGCGCATCGAGGCCAGGCGCCCGCGGCGGGAGCCGGCCCGGCGAGCCACTTCGGGCCATCAGCGACCGGGGACGCGCTCGCGAGCGCGGCAGCGACGTCGGACCACGACGCGACGTGCCCGCCCTCATCGCGCGCCGCCCACCGCCACGTCACCGTCGTTGGGTCGACTACCGGCGGGTCGACGACGACGTCGTGCGCACCGTCCGCGTCCACTCGGGCGGTCACGAACGCGCCGAGGTGTGCGCGCAGCAGGTCGGGCACCGCCTCGGGGTGACGAGCCGCGACCGCCCGAGCGTCTTCCGGCGTCGTAACGGCAGACACCGCGGCGACCACCGCGCGCTCGTGCGCCAGGCGGGCCGCCTCCGTGCCCGGGTACGCTTGCTCGACGCCGAGGTAGTCACCCTCCGTCGCCGCGTATCCGAGGTCGGACAACGCCTGATCGCTCTCGATCGTGAGCGCGCGCGCCGCCCACGTCGTGCCCGCCCACGCCTCCCGATACGCCGCCCACGCCGCCAACGTGCCTTGTGCTTCGGTGAGCCCATAAAACGCCTCGGCGCAGGCTTCTCGCAGCGCCGTATCGTCCGACCCTGCCGCGTCCTTCTGGGTGCAGCGCGCGCGCGCCCCCGCTTCGTCGCGCTTGTCGAGCAGCACGAGCACGGCCGTCGCTTGATCGGCCGCTGACGCCAGGTTGACGAGCCAGAACAACCACACGCGCGCCTCACTCCGCCGGACCGTCGGCTTATAACCCCCCGCGACTCGGAGGACGGCGTGGACGGCGTGACCCCGACCCTCGTGATGGCGTTCATGATGCTCGGCACCGCGGTGCTATGGGCGATCGGGCGAACCTACGGTGCGAAGGTCGGGAACCGCGTCGCCGCGGACCTCCTCCGCGGCGGGGCGACCCTGCTCGACGTGCGCACCGCGCAGGAGTTCGCGAGCGGTCATGCGCCCGGCGCCAAGAACGTCCCGGTAGGTGAGCTCACCGCCCGGATGACGGAGGTGCCGCCGGGCGTGCCCGTCGTGGTCTACTGCCGCAGCGGCGCGCGCGCGTCGGCGGCCGCCAAGGCGCTGCGCGCGGCCGGCTACAGCGCGCACAACGTGTTCACGCTGTCGCGCGCGCGCGATGTGGTGGCCGCAGCGAAGGAGGGGGCGTGAAGCGTCTGCATCGAAGTGATCTCTTCTGTTGGTCGCACCTCGACGAGGCGCGCAACATCGACTTCCACGGGTACGCGTGGGTCCGCGCTGGCGGCAACGTGCTGATCGATCCGATGCCGATGACCCCGCACGACGAGGCCCACCTCGACGCGCTCGGCGGCGCCGCAATCGTCGTGTTGACGAACAGCGATCACGTGCGTGGCGTCGCGCAGATCGTGGCCCGGTGGGGCGCGCGGGTGCTGGTCCCGGCGGCCGAGCGCGCGGCGTTCCCGTTCGCGACGGACGGCGGCGTGTCGGACGGCGACGAGGTCGCGCCGGGGCTGGTCGCGATGGCGCTCGACGGCTCGAAGACGCCCGGCGAGCTCGCGCTCGTCCTCGACGGCGCCACGTTGTTCTGCGGCGACCTCGTCCGCGCGCACGAGGCCGGCCGCCTGACCATGCTGCCCGACGCCAAGCTGGCCGATCGGGCCGCCGCCATCGGGTCGATCCGGAGGCTGGCGTCGCTGCCCGCGGTCGACGCCGTGCTGGTCGGCGACGGATGGCCCGTGTTCCGCGATGGTGGCCGCGCGCTGCGTGAGCTGCTGAGCGCCGTGAGCTGACGCCTGGGCACCGCTGCGCTGGGCGCCGCTGCGCTGGGCACCGGTCGCTCGCCGCAAGCGGCAGCGACCTGGGCAGGGGAGGAGGAGCGCGTCGCGCACCGCCGGCAGAGCCGGCGATGCGCGACACCCTCCTGGCGACGTACTGAGACGGTCCCACCGGGTTCCCGGTGCCGCCCGCGGTGGTTACTGCTGTGCGTCCGCGGCCGGTGGCCGCACAGGAGCGACGCATGGCCCATGATCCCGCCTCTACGAAGCGTACCACCCGGGTGTTGGTCGGACTGACCGCGGTCGGGGTCGGGGTGTTCGCCGTCGCCGGTGGCTTCTTGGCGTGGTCGTTGATGGGCGGCGGCACGAGCGTCTCCGATGGCACGTGGCTGCACGTGAACCTCTCGGGCGCGTTGTCCGACGCGCCGCAGCCGCCCGGCTTGTTCGACGATCCGAACCTCGTGCCCGCGCTGCCCACCGAGATGGCCCGCGCGCTGCGCGCCGCCGCCACCGACGATCGTGTCGACGGCGTGCTGCTCGAGCTCGAGGCGTCGTCGATGGGGTGGGCCACCGCCACCGAGCTGCGGGACGCGCTGGTCGAGCTGCGCGAGGCCGGAAAGCCGTGCGTCGCGTGGTCCGAGCTGTACACGACCGGCATGTGGTACCTGGCGTCCGCCTGCGACGACGTCCTGATCGCCCCGTCCGGCGTCGCCATGATCAACGGCATGTCGGTCGAGGTCACCTACTACGCCGGCACCTTCGAGAAGATCGGGGTTGTGCCCGAGTTCGAGCACGTCGGCGACTTCAAGACCGCGGTGGAGCCGTACGAGCGCACCGGGCCCAGCGAGCCGGCCGCGGTCTCCTACGAGATGCTCGTCGACGGCATCTTCGACGAGATGCTCGCGAAGACCAGCGCGAGCCGCGGCCGGACGCCTGAGGAGGTGCGCGCGATGCTCGACGCGGCGCCGATGTCGCCGGCGGCGGCCACCGAGGTCGGCTTGCTCGATGGCACCGCGTACCTCGACGCGTTGGCGGCCCGGCTGCCCGAGCACGGCGCCGACGGCTGGCGCGCGCGGCTGCTCGACCCGGTCACCAAAGAGGAGCGGGAGGCGGTCGAGGACCGGTTCACCAGCATCGACGACTACGTGCAGGAGATGCGCGCGGGCGCCAGCTTCGGCGACTCCATCGCGGTCGTCTACGCCGAGGGGCCGATCATGCCGGGCTCTGGCGAAGGCGGCATGTTCGGCGACAGCGTGCTGTCAGACGGGGAGATGGTCGACTGGCTGTCCGACATCCGCGACGATGACAGCGTCAAGGCGGTCGTGCTGCGGGTCAACTCACCCGGTGGGTCCACCACCGCTTCCGACAACATGTTGCGCGCGATCGAAGGCGTGAAGGCTACGGGGCGCCCGGTCGTGGTGTCGATGGGCGACTACGCCGCGAGCGGGGGGTACTACATCTCGGCCCCGGCCGACTGGATCGTCGCGCAGCCCACCACGATCACCGGCTCGATCGGCGTGCTCGGTGGCAAGTTCAACATCCTGGGTACGTACGAGAAGATCGGCCTGTCCGTGCACCAGTTCAAGCGCGGCGCGTTGGCGACCGACCTCGGGCCCACCACGGCGATGTCGGAGGCCGGGCGGGCGGTCTACAAGGGCTACATGGAGGAGTTCTACGCGCTCTTCCTCGGTCATGTAGCGGAGGGCCGCAAGATGGACGTCGCGGCCGTCCACGAGATCGCGCAGGGTCGTGTGTGGACCGGTCGGCAGGCGCTCGAGCGCGGCCTCGTCGACGAGCTGGGATCGGTCGACGTGGCCGTCGCAAAGGCGGCCGAGCTGGCGAGCCTCGCGGAGGGCTCGTACGCGCTCGACGTGTACCCGAAGCGGCGGTCGGCGTTCGAGGTCCTGATGGAGGACCTCGCGTCGGCGGAGGCGCCCACGGTCCGGGTCGACGTGCCCGAGGTGCTCGCCGCCCCGCTCGCCGAGCTGAGCGTGCTCGAGGGCGTGCTCGGTGACG
>CAIUDO010000557.1 GCA_903897935.1 uncultured Pseudomonadota bacterium | reverse complement strand
GAGAGGCCATTCGCACTGCGCACTTTCGACTCGTTCTCGCTCGCCGCGCTGCGCGCGCAACGACGGTCCTCCGCGGCGCTTCGGAGCGCGGGCTTTCAGCCCGCCGGTCCGCGGGCTTTCAGCCCGCCCATCTCGGGCTTCCGGCCTGCCTCGGGGTAATCCAACGAAGCTCGGTAGGGTTGCTGGTCAACCGGCTCGCTCTGCGCGGAGACGGGCGGGCTGAACGCAGCGGCATCTCGGCGCGATCGAGCGAAGCTCGGTAGGGTCGACGCCTCGACGACCGGCAGGATCGCGCAGAGAACGCAGAGAGCGCAGAGAGGCCCCGCAAAGGGCACTGCACATCCGATCGGTACGAAGGCGGAACCGTCGTTTCGCGCGCAGCACGACGCCAGCGGGCCCGAGTCGTAAGGTGGGCAGCTCGAATGGCCTCTCTCCGTTCTCGTCGCGCGACCGCCGGTAGGGCGGACAACGGAAGCAGGGCCCGGTCCGCTGCGAGTCCGCGGACGGCCGGAATCGGTTCCGCAGGTCGCGGCGCAGGCGTCAGCCAGGGCCCCCCGGCGGCGGGTGACGGCGCGCGATCCCGTCCAACGCGGTGCCCTGGGCGAGCCGGCCTGGGTCGTCGTGCAGGAAGACGACGTCGAGGCCGCCCGCGTGGCCGTGCAGCAGCATCGCCGCGCACATCCGACACGGTCGCAAGGTGCACACCACCCGGGCGCCCGGCGGGAGGGGCCCCCCCGTCCGCGCCGCCCACGCCGCGACGAGGTTCACCTCGGCGTGCCGCGTCCGGTTCGTCCCGGCGGTGTTGCGCGCAGCCAACAACACGGCCCCATCGGCGTCGACCACCGCAGCGAGCAGCGGGCGGTCGCGGGTGGCCAGGGGCCCAACCGGGGCGTCGAGCCACCCATCGAGTCGGGTGGGGTCGTCGAGCCGAGACGACGCGGGCACGAGCGCCTCCGACCAGCGGCCCGCGGCCGTCCGTGCGACCGAGGTGAGGTCCACGACGGGGGGTGGGGTACCCTGCCCCGGCGGCACATACGCGACGCGCTTGGCGGCGACCTGCGCGGCGGCGTGATCCAACGGGGTCACCGGCGCGGAGGTCCGGATCCGACGGCGTAGACGCGCGTGGGCCTGCCGCGGGTCGTAGTCCCACACCGCCTGCATGAGCGCGAACGCGGGGGTGGGCCAGAGCGGCCCGGACACCGCCCACACCCCGTCGTCAGTGGGCAACCACGCGGCCTTGGGTCCGAGCGCGGCGGCGAGCGCGTGGTCGCCGTCGGTGGGGACGAAGGTCGGGTGGTGGCGACGGCTCACCGGAGCCCGGACACAGGCCAGAGCACGCCGTCGAGGTCGGGCTCCCAGCGGTCGAGCGTCAAGCGGTCGGCCAGCTCGAGCTCACCGGCGAGCACGAGCGCGGCGAGGTCCGTCATCGGCAGCGCGTCGAGGGCAACCGGATCGAGGACCAGCGCGCCCGCGGGCTGCTCGGCGGGGGTGCCCCCCCCCAGCGCGCGAACGTACGAGGCGTCGGGGTTGAGCCGGAAGAACCGTGCGCCCGCGAGGCCCTCCTGGGCCATGGCGACGTGATCGTGGATGAGCTGGACATGGTCGAGGCCGCGCGCGAGCAGCAGGTAGGGGGTGTCGGACCCCTCGTCGCGCACGGCCCGAAGGGTCTCCGTCGCGTCCCAGTCGGCCCAGAACGTGGCCCGCGCCGACCCGTCCGGCCACCAGCCCGGCACCCCGTCGACGAGCGCGGTCGCTTCGGCGTCGGCGGCCATCTCCTCGCTGTAGAACGCGACGCCGTCGCCCCGCACCTCGTGCAGGCCCTCGTAGAGGGGCTCTTCGGCGCCCGGAAGCGCGTCGCCGTCGAGGTCGCGGAACAGCTTCTGCGCGCCGGCGTCGAACCCGGTGACCTGGGCGCGGCCGGGGAATGGGCAGCCGTCGTCGAGCGTGCACGATCCGGGCACGAACAACGGGTCGAGCGCCCCGTCGAGGGTCGGCTCCTCGAGGATGAGCTGGTCGACCAGCGGGCTCTCCCACAAGACGACGCCGTCCGCCGACAACACACCACGCTCGTGGGCGATCAGCACGAGGTTGCCGCCGACGGACAGGCCGGTGAGCACCCGCACCCCAGCGTGCGGGACCAGCTCGGCGAACGGCGCGCCCTCCCGCGGCGCCGCGCCGTCGAGGTACGCGCCGACGCAGCCCAACGAGGCGACGCTGGCGGCGCCACCGAACGTGTCGACGCCGCCGCTCGTCGCACCGTCATCGGACGTTCCGGGGCGGAGGTACTGCACGACGGTCGCGCCGACGGACAACGCGTCGACGACGTCGTGGCCGATGTCCCAGCCGATCGTCCCCGCGCCGCCCTGCCGGACGAGAACCGGCGTTCGACCCAGGTAGCGCGACTCCGAGGCCGCGGGCCACCAGACGCGGATCGCGAGGCCTTCGGGCTCCGCGGGCGCACACGCGACGACGACATCGGCGGTTCCGCCGGGGATTTCGGCGGCCGTTTCGGGTTTGGAGCACGCGACGACGAGGAGCCCGAGCATGCGCGAGTCTAGCGCGGCCGCTCGCGCACCGCAGCCCGCTTACGGCGGTACGGTCTCTCCGTACATGTCGTTGCCCCAGCAGACCGCTTCACCCTCGGGCGTGAGCGCGCACGCGTGATCGTACCCCACCGAGACGGACACGAACGTGCCGGCCGGAGGTTCACACACGCCGCCACGGCAGTCGCCCCAGCACGACAACGACCCATCGACGGCCACGGCGCAGAAGGACGCGGCGCCGCCACTCACGTAGGTGTACACACCCTCCACCGGCGCCTCCGAGACCTCACCGAGCTCATCGAGCCCCCAGCACGCGATCGATCCGTCAACGCGTACCCCGCACATCGTGCCATACTCGCCACCACCAATCTGGACGAACGGGCCCTCGGGCGGGTCCTCCCAATACATCCAGTAGTGAGCACCGCCAGTGCAGCGGACCGACCCACCCGCTTCCAACCCGCACGTCATCACGACCGCGGTCGCCACGTCGACAAAGGGAGCGCCCGAAGGCGGATCCCAGCCCCCTTCGAAGTACGGGCCGATGTCCAGCGCATCCCAGCAGACAACCGAGCCATCCGTCCGCAGCGCGCAGGCCGGATAGTACACCGACGACAACGACACCTTCACGTACGAACCAGCGGGCGGCGGGACCACAAAGTCCAGGCACGTGACAACACCGCCCGGGGAGATGCCACAGGTGGCGTCGGTGCTGGGGCTGGAGTCAACCTGCACGAACGGCCCGACGATCTCGCGGCCACCACCGTATCCCCAGCTGATGATATCTCCGGCTTCCGTCAAGGCCCAGGACTCACTGGAGCCCACTGCGATTGCCGAGTATGGCGGGTCGCGAGGCGCCAGCGGGCCGGTGTCCGTATCCGTGTCCGTGTCGCCATCTGAATCCGTGTCCGTGTCCGCGTCGGCATCTGAATCCGTGTCCGTGTCCGTGTCGGCGTCTGAATCCGTGTCCGTGTCCGTGTCGGCGTCTGAATCCGTGTCCGTGTCCGTGTCGGCGTCTGAATCCGTGTCCGCGTCCGCTTCCGTTTCGGTTTCGGGCACGATCGTCGAGGTCTCGACCTGCGGATGGTTGGTCTCCTTCCCACTGTGGCAACCCAATAGCAGCCTCAGAACGTGATGCATGGGCCACCCCACTCGTACCGCCGGTGCATCAAGGTGACGGTGTACTCGTCTGGACCGGGCCGGTCAACCGCCACAACCTCCATCCACATCACGTCGACGGGCAGGTAGCCAAGCTCGGCCCACGCGTCGGCGTCTCCGATCGAGGCCGCGGGCGCCAACTGGAAGCGGAGCGCCCCATACGCCTTGCCGAGGTTCATCGTCGTCGGCGTGCCCTCGACCACGAACCCCGCGGCATCCGAGCGCAAGAACGCCAGGGCTGCCAACTTGCCGTTGTTGACCCCAAAACTCAAGTAGCTCAACTCCCAGACCACCGCCAGGTAGTCCACGCCGTCAACAGTCGTCCCGACCAGGTTCGGCAAGAACCCGTCGTCGATGTAGCCACCGACCCCGGCGGGGTCCGTCAACACGCCCAGCGGCTCCCACACGAACGGCGTGCCCACCCCGACGGGATACGGCGACCGAAACACGTAGATCCCGCCGCTGGAACCCTGAAACGCCACGTACAGCCACGTCGACGAGCCCCACACGCTCGGGTCACCACCCACCAGCGCACGACCCCCCTGCGTCATCTGACTCGGCCCGTACGACACGCCCGACCGCACCAGCTTCACCCATGGGGACGTGATGGGGAAGGCCCCCGTGTTGTCCCGCTCCTCCCACGCCGACAGCACGGCGTACGGCGCGACGCCGCCTGGGAGGCACACCGCCACCGACGGATCCGAGCTCCGGTCCGACACCGCGCCTTTCTCCGTCCGCCAGTCGCTCCCGTCCAGGAACACCGCGAGGTCACGGTCGTTGGACGCGACGATGTCCGTCTCGTCGAAGTACGTGCACGCGAAGTACGCATCAACGTCACCCTTCGCGTACGACAGGTACTTGAGACCCGCGGGCACCGGGACCAACGTCTTGGGGTCCCAAACAGACGCCAACACCAACGCGATCCCGACCAAGCCCGTGCCGAGCCACGTGCCTTCGCCGAACACCGTCGACTCGAACACGATCACGACATCGAGCGGCACCGGACCCCCTGCGTGCTCCAACCACCCAAGGTGCGTCGTGCCGCGAACGGCGTCTACACTCAGCGTCGGCGTGTACGCCTCCCAGCCGCCAATGACCTTCGGCGCCCCAGGACCGGGGTACACGCTCCACACCTTGCTGGCCGAGTCGAACGCCCCCAGCGCCAGCTCGCCGGCCCCGTCGACGAACGCCGTCAGCAACCCCCGCACCAACCAACCCCCGCTGAAGTGCAAGCCCCACACCGCGGCGTGCCCGTTGTTCACCGCCCGATAGGTGTACACCACGTCCGGACTGCTCGCGACGAACGACGGCCACGTGTACACCTCGCGCGTACACGCGTCCGGACCGCCCTTGCCACCGCCAGCGCTCCCGCCGCCTCGCGAACGCGGCGCACCAACCCCGTCGACGCGCTGCCAACCGCGGTATGCCACCGCCTGGTACGCGATCCCGTGCAGCGTCTGGTCCGCCGACGTCACCCGCGACAACGACGACGCGCTGCGCTGTTGCCCCAGGCTCACACGACGCGCACCCACCCTCGCCAGCGGCGGCAACACGTCAGTAGCCCTGCAACGACAGCGACACGTGGGCCCGCGACACCACGCCCTGCGTCGTCACGTTCTTCACCATCACCCCGAACCGGATCCAGAACTTGCCCGTCACCGTCGGCGCCGTCGGGTCCGTGCAGTCCGTCGGCGCACCGCTGCTCACCCACGTCGGGCCGCCACCGCCGCTCTCGAGCACGACCGCAGCGTCCGGATCGTTCCGGTCGATCGCCGTCTGGAACGCAGGCGTCCCCCGAAACTCCGACGTCGCGCTCGTGAGCATGATCAGCGCGATCACCGTAGACCACGCGCCCACCGGCAGCCACCCCGTCATCGGCACGAACTGCGTGGTCGTCTCACCTACCACCACGTCCTGTTCGATCTCGAGCAGAGACAAACACATCGAGGCCTCCTACGGGCCCGACTTGGGCCCGACTTGGGCCCGACTTGGGCCCGACTTGGGCCCGACTTGGGCCCGACTTGGGCCCGACTTGGGCCCGACTTGGGCCCGACTT
>CAIUDO010000556.1 GCA_903897935.1 uncultured Pseudomonadota bacterium | reverse complement strand
TGGCCCTCAACTACTACGAATAACCGAGTAAGGAGCATAGAAACAACAGACCGAACTGAACGCGGCTCGACAACTACGGAATCAACCCGAAGTGGGGAGTTCTAGTTGTCGCCGTGGGGAGAAGTAGTTGTCGTTGCGCACCCCCCCTTCTCCGGGGGGCCGATCGACGCGCACGGGTCGCGCAACGCGCGGCCGTGGCTGATGGTGGTGGCCGCAGGGGAAGGGGCGCCGACCTGCTGGCAGGGCGAAGGCGCTGGTTGTGAGCTCTGGCTCGTCGAGGTCTACTCCGACGGCAGCACGGGCGCGGTCGAGCGGCTGCCGTTCGGAGCCACCGCGGAGAACGGCCCGGCGATCACGCCCCGGCTCGACCGCGGCGGCGGCCAGGTCGTCTTCATGCTGGGTGACGGCGACGAGCAAGGCATCCGCAAGGCCTCCACCGACCCGGAGGTCTCAGTGTTGGGTGCACAGGTCGTCCCCGCCAGTTCCTCCCCGACCAACCCCACGTGGCACAACGACGATGTCCTCTACAACACCGACGACGCCGACGTGCTGTGGCGCGCCCGATACGAGGCCCCGGCCACCTGGTGGCAGGAGTACTTGGGCGGCCCTGACGACGCGTTCGCCGCAGGGTGCACCCTCGCCGATCCGTCCGCCGAGGTGGGCGGCCGGTTCGTCGCCCTCCACTCGTCCGTCAGCGCATGCGCAGCGACCGACTGCGCGTGCCCGTGGATCGAGGTCGGCGCCAACGAGTACCCCGACAAAGCCGGCGAATCAGCGACCAAGCGCGTCGTTCCCCTGAAGGTGGCGCTCAACCGCCTCCCGCTCTCCCGGCCAGCCGGCGTGTGGACGGCCGGGCTCAACTACTTGCCCTTCACCCTTCCGGGGCCGCTCGAGTTCCCGGCGGATCAAGTCGACGGGGCGCTCTTCGGCGCGGCGCACCTGGCCACGTCGCCAAGGACCCGGCGCGTCATCGCGTACCGGCAAGACAACCAGGGCCGAGCCACCGGGCGGTACGGGTACGACTTGTGGGCCGGGGTGTATCTGTGGAACGCACGCGGGTCGGCGCTCGTGACGGATCCGCTCCCGGAGCTCGAGATGTTCGCGCACGATGACTTCGACACCAACCCGGCGGCGCACTTGCTGGAGGGTACGGAGGTGAAGGAAGAGGTGATCTACCGTCACAAGTTCTCGCGCTGGTTGCCAGGTGACGCGGGCGTGCTGACGACCGTGGCGGTTTCGCAGAACGAGGCTGCCAAGGGAGAGGTCATCAAGTACAGCCGCATCATGATGATCGACCTGACGTCGGGCGCGCCGGTCTACCACGATCTCACCGCAGCGATCGATGTGTACGAAGGCGGGAAGTCACCGTTTGGCGTTCAGAAGGGCGACATCGTGCCGTTGAGCCCAACATGATGATCGTGCAAATCGCCGCATGCACCGCCAAAGTCGAATCGGCCCACAGCTGGCCTGTTCCCGAGGAGACGGGGGCGTCCGACTCCGAGTCGGAATCGCTGCATCCGGAAACGGAAGAGTCGGAGATGACTGAATCCGAGGAGCCGTGGACGTGTCCGCGCAAGATCGCGGCGTGCGCGCACACCGCTCCCTGCCCGAATGTCGGAACAGTCGAGGCCGAGGATGCTACCGCATGCTGCATCATAGAGGGTGACCTTGAGATCAAGGGTGAGCGATTGCTCGAGACTCGGTTCACAATCCTGCAATGCCTACAGGAGGTCACCGGCTCTGTCGTGATCGACGGTGTCAAGATCGACGCGTTAGGTTTCGAAAACCTCACTCGTGTCGGTGAAGAACTACGAATAGAGCGGGTGGAAATAAAACACCTGCAAATGCCAGCATTGACCGCAGTCGATACCCTTGTTGTCGACAGTGAAACCGTTCGCGACTTGACCGGGCTCGAGCGACTCGAGTCGGTGAGTCACACAACCATCATGGCCCCAAACATTACGTCCCTGACCGGCATCGAACCGGCGCTGGAGTCTTCCGCAACCGTATTCCTCGGCTACCTGGACAACACGACTGACTATAGCGCGCTGCTGAGACTCCCCACAAAACTCGAGCAACTTAGCATCTGGTACGGGTCGACACCAGATATCCCGACGCTGCCCGTCGAGGACTTGGGTGCGCTGGTCCTGTGGTATACCGGAGCCCGAGAGCTCGAGTTCGCGTCCAACGTGCGGTCGATCAGTGGGGGCGGCATCTCTCTGTGGGGTAACGCGGGCCTACTAAGCCTCGCCGGGTTGAGGTACGCGCAGGGAGCGATGGAGACGCTGCTCATCCTGGACAACCCGCTTCTTACGTCGCTGGACGGACTTCAGGGGGTTACGACGGTTTCGGAGAACATCGACATCTGGGGCAACCCAAACCTGGAGTCCGTCCGCCTCGACGGCCTGACCCAGGTCGGCGGCCGCATCTGGGTCTCCGAGGTGGACAACGCTACCGAGGTCTACATGCCCGCGCTCGCGGAAGTGGAGGGCTACTTCATGTGGATCGGACCCGACCAGTTGACCGACATGACCGGCCTCGACGCGCTCCGCCGGGTCGGAGGCACGTTCTGGTTGTCCACCGACGCAACCAGCCTCGTGGGCCTGGGCACGCTCGAGTACGCCCAGCACTTCCTTCTCGAGGACACGAGCGCAATACGTGACTTGACGGGGCTCGACAGCCTCGTAGTCGTCGACGGCGCCGGGTTCACGCTGCTCAAGAACCGCGCCCTGGAGTCTACCCGAGGCGCCGACGCGCTGGAGACTGCACGTCGCCTCACCCTCATCGACAACCCCCGCCTCGCCGAGCTCTCCTTCCCTTCCCTCACCGACGTCGCCTTCGTCCACATCGAGGGCAACCGAAGCCTCCCCACCTGCCAGATCGACCGACTCCAGGAGCAGCTCGCCGCCTACGGCTCGTTCCCTGACTTCGACGTTGCGAACAACGGCACCGACGACCCGACCGCTTGCGATTGACCGGCATCGACGCGGCGTCGACGGTCAGGGGGCGTACCACTCGTGCTGTACCGATTGAGCGTCGTCCGTCCACACATGAACGAACGAGCCGCCGCTCGGCGCGACCGCGACGGAGGCCGGTAGCTCCGTTCTATAGGTACCACCGGTCTCATCGCTCATCGGCCGCGCCGCGGCATCGTACGGCCGGAACCAAGCACGATCGGTTGTCCACCCCACCACGAACGACCCATCGCACGCCATTGAGACGCTCTGTGGGGGTGGCGTGTCGCTGAAGCCGTCGGAGTAGAAGTAGACGGCGCCCGTTTGGTTCGCCCGAACGGCGCCGCCGATGTGTACCCCGGCCGCGTCGTACGCCTGCGCGAACACGTCGAACGTCCACTCGTCGTTCCAGGCGACGACGAACGCACCGTCAGACGACGACGAGATGGCAGGAGCGTTAAGCACCGAGTGACTCGCAGGGGTGGGGTTCAACGTGAACATCGAGGCCCCCGCAGGGTCGAACCGCTGGACGAAGGCGGCGGTCAAAACCCCGTAGGTTGCGGTCCAGGCCACCGCGAAGCCCGCGTCGTCGGCGGTCACCGCCGGTTGGCGGTCCACCGAATGGCCTGGGCTGCTGGCCAGAGCGGGAGCCGCGAAGCGCAAGGCGCCGGAGGGGTCGACGGCTTGTGCATAGACCTCCCACCCCCCCGAGTCCGTCCAGGCGACCACGGCGTCGCCCGCCGGGTCCAACGCGACCGCAGGCGCATACGCGACGAAGTGATCGGGCGGCGAGACTCGAACCGCACTACCCATCGGAACCCCAGCCGTCGTGAAGCGACGCACCCAAACCGCGAAGGTAGTCCCCCGCTCGGTCCACGCAACGACCACCTCACCATCGCCTGCCGCAACCGCGGGTGGGTTGTCGACGAAGTCCAGCACCGGATCGGAGACCTCAATGTCGACCCCAATGGGCACTCCTGCCGTGAACAGCGTCAGATACGCCGCGAACGGAGGCGCTCCCGCCTTGGCGAACCCAATGGCGTACGTGCCGTCGTGCGCCACCGCGACCGACGCGCGCTCGTGGACATAGGCGTCGTATGCGCTCGCCGGGGTCGGGCCCGAGCCGGTCGCGACCCCGCCGAGCCCAACGCAGATGGGGCGCTGCCCGTGTCCATCCCCGTGTCGGCACCGGTCTCCCGCTCGCTCTCCGTCTCCGTTCCGGTCTCCGTGTCCGTCTCGAACTCGGTCTCCGTCTCCGGCTCCGTCTCGGCTCCGGTCTCCGTCTCCGGTTCCGTCTCGAGGCCCGTCTCCGAGTCCGGCTCCGGCGCCAGGGTGTCGGACGCAGGCGCGGTATCGGCCCCGGTTCGCGACCCGCACCCGATCACACCCGCCAGCATCAGGGGCAGCGCGCGTGGTCTCATACGTTCTCTCCTAAGTTCGAAGCTACCTTTGCAGTCTTCGCCGCGGCTGAGACCGGGCGCCCGATCCAGGCCCGCCTTTGACGACCGAGCAACAAGCCAAGCGGCGCGACCGCTCCGACCCCGCCCCCACAGCCGCCCTTCGGTCCGCCATCACGCGGCGCGAGCTCGCCGGATGACGGGGCGTCGCCGGCGCCCTCCAGCGCGTCGACAAAGACCCCCGCGCCGGTGGCGCCGTGCACCTCGATCACGTGTGGACCGTCCCCGTCGACCACGACCTCAGCGAGCACGCCGCTCCGCTGCCCCGAGATCAACGCGGCGGGCGCGCCATCGACGCGCACCAGCGCCGAAGCCGAGCCGTCCGAGACCCCAAGCACGCGTAGGCGCTGCCCACGCAGCGTCGCCCAGATCCCCCTCCCTTCGGCGAGGCGCACGTACCAACCGAGCGACGCGGCGTCGGACGCGTAGCCCCACTCGAGCAGTGGGGTCGCCAAACACACGACGCAGTGGACGTACGCGCTGCTGGCGTCGACCCGCTGGACCTCGCCCCAACGCTCGACCACCGGCTGGGAGCGCCCGCCTGCGACGCGGTACACACCCGCCGTGGTCCCGACGAGCAGCGCCCCGGCCGACGGATCGGGGAGCGCACGAACCACCTGGATCACGGCTGGGATCTGCGCGCCTGCGTCCGACCACGACCGTCCGCCGTCGACGCTGCGCACGAGGCGCCCCCCAGACGTGCCCACCCACCACACCCCGTCGGCGTCGATCGCAGAGGCCGCAGGCGCGTCGCCGCTCCACGACCACGCCGACCGCCACGACCCGCCGCCATCTTCGCTCACCTCGATGCCCTCGTGGTGCGGCACCGCGACCACGCCGTCCGCGGCCAACGCCGCCACCCCCCCAGGCCCGTCCGACGACCACAACCGAACCCACGGACCCTCCGGCCCAGGCCCACACACCAACGCCCCGGTCGCGCTGCCGGTCGCGCACCACCCGAGCCCGTCCAACCACCCCACCCCAACCGGGCTCGAGCTCCCGAACGCCTCGATCAGGCCGTCGACGACCACGAAGTCACCGTCCGGACCCGCGTGCGCGACGGTCCCGCTGGCCGACCCTGGATCGAACGCGACCAACCAGGCGTCGTCGGGCCCAAGCGTCACCGCGCTCGTGGTCACGAACGGGCTGACCACCGGCGCCCACGATCGGCCTCCGTCCCCTGACGCCCACGGCGTGTGGCCGACGATCGCCCACACCTCGTCCGGCGCGCCCGGCCGACCGACGACCTCTTGCACGTTCGGCGCGGTCAGCCCGATCGCCGGCGCGTCGAACGTGACGCCGAAGTCGAACGTGCGCATGACCCCAGCGCCGTTGGCCCCGACGAACACGGCGGCGCCGTCCCATGGGTCGGGGAACGCGAGCCCGCGCGTGTAGTCCGGCGCGAGCACGTCCGGACTGAACCACGAGGCGCCCGCGTCGTCGCTGAGGCTGATGCCCGCCCACCCGGCGACGAGCCAGCGGCCCGACGCCGCGCGCAGCACCGGGTACGCCTCGTCGACCGACCGCGCGCCCCCGAACGGGTCGTACGACACCGCCGCGCCCGCGGTCACCGAGGAGAACGTCCGGCAGCCGTCCGTCGACACGTAGGGCGCGTTCTGCTCGGTGGCGACGAGCAGCGCGCCGTCCGCCCACGCGAGGCGCAGGATCGGGGCGACCTCGGGCAGCGCGCCGCACGCCGACCACCCGTCCCCCCCGTCTCGCCAGACGCGCCCAGCGTCGTCCCCGGCGTACAACGCGTCGTCCGCGAGCACGCCCGCACGCCCGCCCGCCGGCACCACCCGACGCGTCAACGCCCCCGGGACCCCGGCGACCAGGTCCCCGTCGTCGGTCACCCCGACGATGCCCGCCGTCGACACCTGCAGGTACACGACGCCCTGACCCCGCCACAACCAGCTCAGCCCGTCGTGGTCCGGGCCCGCGAGCAGCCCTCCGGGGACGCCGACGAGCACGAGATCGCCCCACGCCGCGACCGGCCCCGCGTTCACCAGAGGCCACGGGTCGAACGACGCCCCGTCGTCGTAGGACCACCAAAGCTGGTCGCTGCCCGCGATGACGATCACGCCCCCGTCCAGGGCCGCGGCGCCGTGGAGCGCGTCGGCGTTGACGGCGCCGCCGACGGCCTGCCAGGTGCGCCCGGCGTCGTCCGACCGCACGACGCCGTTGTAGGTGGCCGCCCACCACGCGCCTTCTCCAAGGTCGGCGGGCGCCGCGACGCCGTACACGACGTCGTGCGGGAGGTGCGCCGTCGCGGCGCCAGCGAGCAACGCCAGCATCAGCCACCACCTCCCGCCTCGGGGCGCATGGTACCGCAGCACCGGCCGGGTAGACTACGCCCCCGCCCCGCGGAGGTGCCCCGTGATGTTCCTGACGCTCAGCTCGTTCGTGTTCGCGGCGACGCCCTCCCCCGCGGTCGCGCCGCTGACGCTGACCGCGCAGGCGTTCGCGCCGGGCGCCGCCATCCCCAGAGCGTACACGTGCGAAGGGGGCGACGCCTGGCCAGCGCTGACGTGGTCCGGCGCGCCAGCGACCACGAAGTCGCTCGCCTTGATCGTCGACGACCCCGACGCGCCCGACCCGGCGGCGCCCAAGGTCGTGTGGGTGCACCGCGTGCTCTACGACGTGCCCGCCGACGCGACCGGGCTGCCCGACGCCGCCCCGCCCGCCGGCGCGCACGACGGCACCAACGACTGGGGCAAGACCGGCTGGGGCGGGCCGTGCCCCCCAATCGGCGTACACCGCTACTTCTTCAAGTTGTACGCCCTCGATGTCGCGCTCGGCGACCGCGGCGCCATGACCAAGGCTGAGCTCGAAGCGGCGATGGTGGGCCACGTCGTCGGTCAGGCCACGCTCATCGGCACCTACCAGAAGGGCGGCTGACCGTGCTCATCGTCGCCGCGGGCGTCGCGGGCGCCGCCGACCTCGTGCACGAAGGCGCCGTGCCCGACGACGGCCTCGACCACTTCTTCGTCCCGTTCGACGTGCCGGCGGGCGTCGCGGAGGTCGAGGTCGGC
The DNA here is from genome assembly GCA_903897935.1 of uncultured Pseudomonadota bacterium. Classification (GTDB taxonomy): domain Bacteria; phylum Myxococcota_A; class UBA796; order UBA796; genus CAIUDO01. The sequence goes on along the minus strand of CAIUDO010000556.1, from coordinate 1,469 downwards.
GTCGAGGTGCTGCCACGCGGCGACGCCGACGTCGTGCTCGACCGCGGGGTCGACGGGCCGACGGGCTCGCTCGGTTGGGGGGGCGGCAACCTCGAGCCCGCGGTGATCGGCGCCGACGCGTCGAGCCGGAGCTACCTCCGCGCCGCCCCCGAGGCCGGCCCGTGGCGGGTCGTGCTCGGCAAGGCGCTGATGCCGCCCGAAGGCGCCGATTACCGCGTCACCATCTCCCTTCGCGACGCCCCGACGCTCGCGCCGCAGCCCGAGCGCGCGCCGTACGTCGCCGCAGCGGCGCTCGACCCAACCACGCGCTGGTACGCCGGGGACCTGCACGTGCACAGCGTCGAGAGCGGCGACGCGTCCGCGTCGATCGACGCGGTCGCCGCCCTCGCGGTCGCGCGCGGGCTCGACTTCGTCGTGCTCTCGGACCACAACACCGTGTCGCAGGCCGACTTCCTGGTCGACGCGCAGGCGCGCTGGCCGAACCTGCTGCTAGTGCCGGGCATCGAATTCACGACGTACGACGGTCACGCCGGCGCGTTCGGGGCTACCGGGTGGGTCGACCATCGCATCGGCCAGCCGGGCGCGACCATCGAAGCCGCGGTCGAGGCCATCCACGACCAGGGGGCGTTGTTCGTCGTCAATCACCCGAACCTCGACCTGGGAGACCTCTGCCTCGGGTGCGCGTGGGCGCACGCGCTCGACCCCGAATCGATCGACGCCATCGAGATCGTCACCGGCGGGTACGCGCCCGCGGGCGGCCTGTTCTTCGACGACAACGTCGCGCTGTGGGAGTCCTGGCTCGCTGCCGGCGCCCGAGTCGCCCCGGTCGGCGGCAGCGACGATCACCGCGCTGGGGTGGACCTCGGACCGACGGACAGCCCGATCGGGTCCCCGACGACGCTCATCTGGGCGTCGGAGCTGTCGGTCACCGGGCTGACCGCCGGGCTCTCGGCGGGGCGAACCGTCGTCAAGCTGCAGGGCCCCGACGACCCCATGGTGGAGCTCTGGCCGGCGTCCGGGGACCCGGGCGGCGACCCCGACGACCGCGCGCCGCTCATCGCGACCGTGGCCGGAGGCGCGGGGGCGCGCCTCGAGTGGTGGGTCGACGGCGCGGTGGCCCGCGGAGCCGACGTCCCGTCGGGCGGGGTCCAAGCGAGCCTGCACGTCGACGCGCCGCCCGCCGGATCGCGCGTCCGCGTCGTGCTCGTCGACGAGCAGCCGCGCGTGGTCACCGGCGTGTGGTGGGTCGCGGACGCCCCGCCCGCGAGCTGCGGGTGCGGCCCGGGCGGCGGCGCCCCGAGGTTGTCGATCGCGGCGATCGTGCTGCTCGTCACGCAGCGCCGCGCGGCTACTAGCAGCCTGAAGGGCATTGCGCCGCGGGGTTGCACGTTCGGTCGTCCTGGGGTCGGTGCGATCGGAGGTTCGCCGATCGTTATGGCTGACCGGATTGGCCGCCTTCACGTGGCGTG
>CAIUDO010000555.1 GCA_903897935.1 uncultured Pseudomonadota bacterium | reverse complement strand
TCGACGTCGCGGTCGACGCCGACGGCATGTGGTGGCTCGAGGGCTTCGGTCGTGCAAACCCCGACGCCGTCGATGACTTCGTGATGGGGCTCGCAGCGGTGCGCGCGGAGCGCTTCGAGGCCCTCGAGGTCGTGCCCGAGCGCTCGGTGGTGGTGCGCCTTCGTGATGGGGCGTCCCTGCGGCTCGACGCGGGCGCCGTCGGCGCGGAGGGCGTTGCAGTGCGCGTCGACGCGGGGGTCACGGCGTGGGTCGCGCCGCCGGCCCTCGCCCTGCTCGGGCAGGGGCCTACGGATCTGGCGGATCCTCTTGCGTTCCCGCTCCCCGAGGAAGGGCCGCTGTCGCTCCGGCTGTCCGTTGACGGCGTAGCGGCTGCGGTCGCCCGAGGCGCCGAGTGGACGTTGAACGGCGCTCCCTCTGAGGATGCCGCGGGCCTCGTGTCTCGGTTGTCTTCGGTGCCGGCTCGTTATCGGCGGGAGCCCGTCCCCGCCGCCGACGGTTCGATCGGGTCGTTGTCGGTCGACGCGGGCGCGCGCTCGTGGTCGTGGTCGATCGGGCCCGAGGTCGAGCCGGGCTTGTGGGCGGTCGCGGACTCCCGTGGCGGCGCCTCGTACATGGTGCCCGTCGCGAACGTTCGAGAGGCCTTGCTTTCTGCGCACGATGGGCTTCCCGCAGCGGGAGCGGCGGAATAGGCGCACTCCTCGCGTCTCCTGGTGGCGCTCGACGCCCCCGCCTCCGCATCCTCCCGCCGGTGACTCCATGGCGCCCCCTCGCCCCCTCCGATCACGCGCGCGCGTCGCGTTCGCGGCGTTGTTGCTCCCCATCGCGTCTTGGTTCGCGCTCGCCAGCTCGTCGACGCTGACCGTCGGCGCCGACCCCGGGGCCGCCCCGACCGCGCAGGTCGGCCCCAGCATGCGCGGCCCGGCGCTCACCTTGCCGGTCGCCGTCAACGACGCGTTGCTGGCCGCTGATTGGCCCGCGGCGGCCACGGCGCTCGTCGCGGCGGGCCCTGACGCGTTCCAGGGGTCCGATCGCAGCGATTGGGCGTTCCTGACCGCGTTCGCGCTCGTTCGGGCGAAGCGCGCCAGCAGCGCCGCGCCGTACCTCGCGCTCATCGAGGCGTCCGACGACGTCCCAGCCGCGTACGTCGACCTGCTGCGGGGGGAGGTGGCCCGCGCCGCAGGCGACAACGTGGCGGCGTTGGCGGCGTTCGACCTGGTGCCAACGGGGAGCGCGGCGTGGCCCCGCGCGACGATCGAGCGCGCCGAGGTGTTGCGCGCGTTGTCCCGCACCGAAGAGGGCTTCGCGGCCTACGCGGCGATGGCCGAGCGGCCCGACCCGGCGCCCGGATCCGCGATCGCGTTGGTCGCGCTCGCGCGCCGCCACGGCGCAGGCAGCAAGGAGGCGGCGCCGTACATCGCGCGCTTGTGGACGTGGTACCCACGCGGAGGGCACGTCACCGACGCCGACGCGTTGGTCGCGTCGAGCGGGTGGAAGGCGTCGTGGCAGCAGGCCGCGATCCGCGCCGAGATCCTGATGGATCGAAAGGAGATGCGCTCTGCGATCGTGGCCCTGGAGGGCTTCGAAGCCAGCGAGCGGGCGCCGGGCCTCGACGACTGTCGGTTTCGGTACGTGCTCGGTCGGAGCCGGGTCCGCACCGGCGACGCCGCGGGCGGCGCCAGGGTCCTGTCCGGAATGGAGGTCTGCACGGGCGAAGCCGCGGATTACGGCGCCAAGGGCCTGTACGTGCTCGGGCAGGCGCTGCTCACGCTCGGGCGCGGCGCGGAGGCCGAGACCGCGTGGTTGTTGTTGGGCGCGACCTTTCCTGGGCACGCGTACGCAGACGACGGGTTGACCGAAGCCGGCCTCGCTGCGCTCAAACGTGGCGATCAGGCGCGGGCTCGAACGCTCGTCGAGCGCGCGATCCTCGACGCGCCCGCCGGAGACACCACCGCAGGCGCGGGGTTCAAGGTGGCGTTCGACCTGTTCCTCGCAGGCGACACGCCGTCCGCGTTGGCGTTGGCGACCCGAATCGCTGCGCTGCCGATCACGGGCGATTGGGTCGGCGTGCAGGAGGCCCGCTACTGGTCCGCCCGCTGGAAGGCCTACACGGCGGGTCCGGGCGCGTCGACCAAGGGCACCATCACCTCGGACCCGGCCGCCAAGGCCGCTGCGATCGCCGAGCTTCGCGCGCTGTGCCTCGAGGTGCCGGAGGGGTTCTACGCGATCCAAGCGTGGGCGCGGCTCAGCGAGCTGGCTCCCGAGGTCGCGGCGGAGCTGGCGGCGCGGCCGGAAGGCTGGCGGCCCGCGGACGCGGCGGCCCCGTGGGACGTGCGCGCCGAGCTCGTCGACCAACTCGCGGTGCGCGAGGCGGCGCTGCTGGCGCGGCTCGGCCTCATCCGGGAGGCCGAGGCCACCGGGGCCTTCCCGCTCGACGAGCTCACCGCCGAGGAGATCGCGTGGTGGTACGAGCTGCGCATCGCGTCGGGGGATTGGTTGCTCGCCCACGACGCGTTCCGGCAGTGGCTCAAGGGCCACCCCCCGGCGTCGCTGGGGGACCAACGCGGCGACGTGCTGCGGGTAGCGTACCCGGACCGCTACCTCGACGAGATCACCAAGGCTTCGGAGCCGTACACCCGGTTCGAGCCGCGGATGCTGCACGCGCTCGCCCGGGAGGAGTCGAACTTCAACCGGACGATTCAGTCGAAGGTCGGGGCCCGCGGGCTCACCCAGCTCATGCCGGGCACGGCGCGGGAGACGGCGGGGCGGCTCGGCATCACGGTGGCGATGTCGCAGCTCGACGACCCGTACACCAACGCGCAGCTCGGAGCGAAGTACCTCGACACCACCCTCGGCATGTTCAAAGGCAACCCGTACCTCGCGCTCGCCGGGTACAACGCCGGGCCCGGGCGGGTGGGGGAGTGGCTCGGCGCGTGGGGCAACGTTCCGACCGACGAGTTCGTGGAGCGCATCCCGTTCACGGAGACGCGTGGGTACGTCAAGCGCGTGATGGGGAGCTGGCAGATCATGCGCTACTGGTTCGACGACGGCGCCGCGTACCCGGATCTCTCCGCGTTCATCCATCAGGCGAAGCCGGGCTGAGCCCACCTCGTTGTTCGGCGCGCGCGGCTGGTTCGGTTAGCAGCCTGACGGCCTTGCGCACCCGAACGGGCGCCGCGGCCGGGGAGCGCAGCGATGGCGTTCGTGCATTTGCACGTTCATTCGCAGCTTTCGCTGCTGGACGGCACCGCCGATCCCGAAGACATCGGGCGCGCCGCCGCGCGCCTCGGCTTTCAGGCGATCGCGCTCACGGACACGAACAACCTGTTCGGCGCCGTCGCGTTCTACAAGTCGTGCAAAGCGAACAAGGTCCGCCCGATCCTGGGCGCCGAGCTCCACGTTCAGCCGGAGGGCGTCGCCCACCAGGATCCGCGCGGCCTCGACGGCGGGTTCCAGATCGTCGCGCTGGTCGAGGACGAGGTCGGGTACCGCAACCTGTGCTGGCTCGTCACCGAGG
>CAIUDO010000554.1 GCA_903897935.1 uncultured Pseudomonadota bacterium | reverse complement strand
GGTCCGCAGGTCCACCACCGCGGGCGGCGCCGGCGGGGCGCCACGCGCCGGCAACGACAACCACCCCAGGTGCAGCCGGCCCCGCTCGGTGATCGCGACCACGCGCGGGCGCGGGAACCGGGCCGCCAACCCACGCGCGACCCCCTCGGGCGCCGCGAGGTCCGACCGGTTCACCACGAGCACGTCCCCGGCTTGCACCTGAGCCGCCTCGATCTCCGCGATGTCGGGGTCGGTCGCCGGGAAGCGGGCTGGGTCCACGATCGTGATGGTGGCCCGGACGTCGACCGCCGCCGCGAGGCCAGGGCTGCGCAGCACGTCGAGCACGCCGTCCGCCCGCGCGAGCCCGCTCGGCTCGATGATCAGCCGATCCGGGCGCACCTCCCGTAACAAACGCACCAACGCCACCCGGAGCGGCAGCGCGGCCGCGCAGCAGATGCAGCCGCCCGCGACCTCCCGCACCTCGACCCCATCGACGCGCATCCGGGCCGCGTCGACCCCGATCACGCCGAAGTCGTTGACCAGCACCGCCGGTCGCGCGCCCGCCGCTCCGGAGGCCAGCAGATCGAGGATGGCGGTCGTCTTGCCGACCCCAAGAAAGCCCGTCACGACGGTGACGGGCACCGGCGGCAAGGTCAGGGACACACGTCCTCGCCCCAGTCGTCGCGGTTGTTGTCTTCGAGGCACTCGCGGAACAGGCCCTCGGGCGTCGGCGCGCCGTCGACCCACGCGTAGATGTCGGTGACGCCGAGCGCGGCGGTGCCGCTCAGGTCGACGAGCATGCCGTCGGTCCAGTACCCGCCGGGCGCGGTCATGAACTCCACGCTCGTCAACAACACGTCGCCGGTCGGGGTGACGCCGTACAGATCCACGTTGATCGGGATGAGCACGTCCGCCGAGCCGCGGTTGCCGATGCGCAGCACGACGGGCATGCGGTCATCGCCGCACTCGAACCGGCACACCTCGACGATCTCGACGATCAGGTCGGGCGCGTTGGTGCCGTCGGCGGCTTGCAGGTCGCCGGAGCGGAAGTTGTTGTACGACAGCCAGTTCCGATCGGCGACCAACGGCACGGTCCCGTCGTCGTTGATGTTGGTGATGTGGTAGGCGTGCTGGTTCCAGATGCGCCGGCCTTCCCGCCACGAGTCGTCGGCGTCGCCGATCACGGTGATGCCGGTGTACGACGTCAGGTACGCCGTGTTGGGCACCACGACCTCGGCGTGGCCGTCGCCGTCGATGTCGGCGACGGTCGGGTACTCGATCCAGGTCGCGTTGCTGTGGTCGCTGCTGTTGAGCTTGACCGAGCCGTCCGGCCCGGCGAACACCCACAGCCGCGTCTCGTCCGCGTAGATCGCCTCCGCGACGCCGTCCCCTTCGAAGTCGAACACCGAGCTCCCGGTGATACCGGACGAACCATCGGTGGTCGGCTTCTGCCACAGCAGCGAGCCGTTCGTATCGAATACGGTGTACGACGAGTTTGCGGCGACCCCGACCTCCGGCGCGCCGTCCCCGTCGTAGTCGGCGATCGTCGGCGGACCACCGAAGCTGCTGGAGGCGCCCGGGATCGCGACGTCCCACAGCACCGCGCCGTCGTCGTCTTGCAGCCGCACGCGCGCGCTGCCGCTGACCACGATCTCCCCGGCCGGATCGGCGTCGAAGTTGCCGACCGCGACGTAGCCGTCCGCCCGCCCGTTGCTCCAGATCGCCGACCCGTCGGGGCGGTACAGCGCGTTGCCGACCACGACCTCCTGGACGCCGTCTCCGTCGATGTCGACGGCGATCGACGCGGTGCCGACCGCGCCGGCGGGCCCACCCTTGCCGGCCGTGCCCGCCGCGCGCAGCGAGCCGTCCGGGCGCAGGATCGCCCGACCGATGACGATCTCGGGCACGCCGTCGCCGTCCATGTCGGTGACCGACGGGGCGTCGCACGTCCCGTTGAAGTGACTGGACAGGTTGCCGGACTGCCACTTCAGGGTGCCATCGTGCTCGTAGGCGCGCAGGGCGCTCGGGGTCGGCGCGAGCAGCTCGACGACGCCGTCCCCGTCGATGTCGGCGGCCGCCACCATGCCCTGGCCTTGCAGGTCGCCGCCGACCGCGAAGATGTCGGCGCCGCCGTCGCCCTTGACCGCGCGCAGGGTGCCGTCCGTGGTGCCCCACGCATACGTGATCAGGATGATGTCGGGTGTGTCGGCGGCGTTGATCACACCGTCGGCGTTGTCGTCGGTGATCGAAGCGACCACCGGCGTCATCATGACCTGGCTCGACGACGGGCTCAGGCCAAACGTGGGCTTGTACCACTCCACCACCGGCGTGAAGGTGCCCGTCTCCACCTCGAACTCGCAGGTCTCGGGCGTGAGCGGCTCGGCGAGCGGCACCTCGGGCGCGCAGCCGGTCGGCTCGGTCTCCCGCCCGGTCTCCTCGGGGGGCGACGTGTCGCGCGGCGGGCGATCCGGGCGCGTATCGCTGCTGGTCTCGGCGGGCTCCTCGGGCTTCGGCTCACCGGAGAACCCGTAGTCGTTGCACGCGATCGACAACAGACCCACGACGGACAACCAAGGGGCGCGCGACATCGAGGCTCCTACGACGGGCCAACGTTACCACGAGTCACGACGCGGCGTCGCGTCCACGCTTCTGGGGCGAGCTCGCCGACGACCCGTCGACCGGCTCGGTCGGGAGGCTGCGGGCGTTCGCCCCTGGGATGCGGCCGGCGTCCAGATCACCGACGTACGCGCTGACCCGCCCGAAGCTGTAGAGGACGCCGAGCGCCAACGACGCGCACATCGCGACGATCGAGGCGACCGGGGCCCCCTCCGCCGACGGCCACGCGAGGCCGACCACCGCGGAGAGCACCGCGGCGACGACCCCGCTCGCTACCAGAGCCCACCCCGTCATCCGGTTGGCGACCCACCACACCTCCGGGTCGGTCAGCGTGCGAGGCGTACGAAAGCCGTACCACGGGTTGGGGCCAACGCGGCCGAGCGCCAACGGGACGCCGAGCGCAGCGACCAACAACGCGGCCCCCGCCACCATCAAGATCACCTCCACGGGCACCTCCGGCCCGTCAGTACGGGTCGAAGCTCAGCATATGCGACGCCAGCGAGATCGAGACCGCGTTCGACAAGCTGATGAGATCGAACCGGTGCGCCTGCTCCTTCCGCGCGGCCCTCGACTTCTCGTACGCCTCGGTGCGGCGCAGCTCGTTGCGGGCGTACATCATGGCCATCACGCCGAGCTCGGACGGGTCGATCCACACGCCGCGGCACTTGCCGCAGCGATCGATCATCACCGCGCGCATGCCCATGTACCCGTCATGTTCGGTCGGCGCGCCGCACCGAGGGCACCCGGCCAGCCCGCCGCTGTCGGGCACCGCCGGCCACGGAGCCGCCGGATCCACCTCGGACATCAGGTCGGTCGCGAGCTGAAGCAGCAAGCGCGCCAACGCGGCCTGACCGACCAACAACCCCGAGCACGTCGGGCACATGTCGACGGTGACCTCGCCCCACCGCATCGCCTGCAACCGAGCTCCACACCGCGGACACGTCACGCGCACCTCCAACGCCGCACCAGGGTGGCCGTACGGTTAGACCCCGCGGCATGCCGCCGACCAGCCTGCACATCCGCGACGTGCTTGTCACGCCCAACTTGGTGTTGGCCCCCATGGAGGGCGTCACCGATCTGCCGTTCCGCCGGATGATCCGCGGGATCGGCGGGTGCGGGCTAACGTGGACCGAGTTCGTGCCGGCGTCGCAGCTCGCCGCGGAGAACCGCCGCGCGCTCGCGATGTTGGCGACCGACCCGGACGAGCGCCCGTTCGGGATCCAGGTCTACGGCCGCGAACCCGCGATCCTGGCCGACGCGGCGCGCATGGCGCAGGACCACGGAGCCGACATCGTCGACCTCAACATGGGCTGCCCGTCGAAGAAGGTGTGCGCGCACTCCGGGGGCTCGTCGCTCATGCGTGAGCCGCTGCTCGCGGCGCGCATCCTGCGGGCGATGCGGGCCGCGATCACCATCCCGCTCACCGTAAAGATGCGCTCGGGATGGGACGCCGGCTCGCGCAACGCCCCCGAGCTGTCCGAGCTGTGCGTGAGCGAAGGGGTCGAGGCGATCACGGTCCATTGGCGCACCCGCGCCGATCTCTACGGCGGCGAGCGGCGCCTCGACACCATCGCCGAGGTCGTCGACCGGGTGCGGGTGCCCGTCCTCGCCAACGGAGACGTCGTCGACGCCCCGAGCGCGCTCGACACGCTGCGGCAGACCGGCGCGGCCGGCTTGGTGATCGGGCGCGGCGCCGTGCGCGACCCGTGGGTGTTCCGGACCATCGAGGCCGCGTTGCACGGCCAGCCGGCGCCCGTCGTCACGCAGGCGCGCCGCGTCGCGCTGCTGCACGAGTTCCTCGACGCCCTGCGCGCGCGGTTCCCGAGCGATCACGCCGTGCTCGGCCGGTTCAAGAAGATCAGCAAGTACTTCACGGAGGGCCTCGACGACGACGGCGCGCTCCGCACCTCGATCCTCCGCGGGCAGTCGCTGGCCGAGGTCGAGGCGCACGTGCTGGGCTGGCGCGACCGTAATCCAGTGTGCGCGCCCCACGCGCACGGGTAGACTGCCCGCACGTTTCGGGACCGGAGGCTCCGGGTTGACGCCCACCTTGCTGCTGCTCGCCACAACCGCCGCGTTCGCCCAAGACTCCGCCTCGGGCGTGGACGGCCACGGCTTCCGCGTCGCGCCGATCGATCGCGACATCCGCGACCCCATCCTCGTGCAGCGCCCGGGCACGTTCCACCAGGGCGACGTGTTCCTGGGCACGCTGTTCGAGCGCGCCGATCGGCCGCTCGTCGACGTCGATGGCGCGCGGCTCGACGACCTGTTCGTGCTCGACACGTCGTTCGGGGTCGCCGTGCACGACCGCGTGCGCCTCGCCGCGCTGTTGCCGTACTACGCGTCGGGCGTGACGGCGGACGGCCCGATCGACACCTCGTTCGGCGACCTTCGGCTCGAGGTGATGGGCTCGATCCTGCGCCCGGAGCACCTGCTGGAGGGGGGCGGGCCGGGCGTCGGCGTCACGGCGTGGCTCGATCTGCCCACCGGCCGGTCGGACCTCGGTCTCGGGGATCCCGGGGTCGGAGGTGGCTTCTCAGCGTCGGCGACCGAAGAGTACGGCGTCGCGACGGTGAGCGCCGAGGCCGGCATCGCCGTGCGCCCCGCGGTCGAGGGCGTCACGAGCTTCAACGGCGGCGCGTCGGGCGTGCTCGGCGCCGCGGCCGGCGTGCTGTACACGAGCTTCACCGCGGTGCACGCCGAGATCAAGGCCATGCCCCCGTTCGCCACCAGCGACGTCGTCGGGCGCGGCACCCTGGCCGAGGCGGTGCTGTCCCACCGCCTCGTCCCGCACGAGGGCTTCCACTTCGTCGCCGGAGCCGGGTTCGGCCTCACCGACGCCCCCGGCAGCCCGTACTGGCGGGTGTTCGGCGGGCTCGGCGCGGCCAACCTGATCCGCCCCCGCCGCGACGCCGATCCCATCGGCGCGATCGACGTGCGCGACAAGTGTCCGCTCGAGGCCGAGGTCATCAACGGCTGGCTCGACGACGACGGCTGCGCCGACGAGCTGGCGTCGCTCGCGGTGTCGGTCATCGCCGACGGGCGCGCGCTCACCGGGGCAGCGGTCACCGTCACCGGACCGCAAGGGGAGACCACGTTCACGAGCGGCGTGTCGCCGTACGCGATCCCGTCTGCGGTCCCAGGGACTCGGTGGTCGGCCCGCGCCACCGCCGGGCCGTGCCTGGAGGGGCGCGCGGAGGTGGAGGTCAAGAGCGGCGGCACCGAGCTGATCGTGCCGCTGAGCCGGTTCGAAGGCACCGTGCGCGTCGAGGTGGTCGACGCCACCGGCATGTTCTTGCCCGACGCGACCGCCGAGTGGGCGTCGGGGGCGCCCGCGTGTCTGCCCACCCAAACCATGTGGCGCATCCCGGTCGGCACCAGCACCGGCCCGGTCGGTACCGGCACCCACCGCGTCGTGGTCAAGGCGCCCGGCTATACGCTGGCCGACCTCCCCGTCTCCGTCAGCACCGGCCGCGAGACGGTCGTGCGCGCCGTGCTCGAGCCCACCCTGGTGCGCGTCGAAGCGCGCCAGATCGTCATCATGGACAAGGTGCACTTCGAGACCGCAAAGACCACGATCAAGCCGGAGTCCTACGGCTTGCTCGACGCCGTGGCCGCCGTCATCGTGCAGAATCCGCAGGTCGGCCGCGTCGAGGTCGCCGGGCACACCGACAACCAAGGCAGCGACGAGTTCAACCTCACGCTGTCGCAGGGGCGCGCCGAAGCCGTTCGGACCTACCTCGCCGCGCACGGCGTCGACGCCGCGCGGCTGCTCGCCAAGGGCTACGGCGAGACCGTGCCGATCGATACGAACGCCACCAAGGACGGGCGGGCGGCGAACCGTCGCGTCGAGTTCAACCTCGTCGACCAGGCCGGGGGGTCGTGATGCGTCGTCTGATCGTGGCGGCGCCCGTGCTGGCGCTGGTGTCGAGCGCCGCGCCGGCGCGCGCACAAGACCCTTCGAGCGAGACCATCCCCGGCATGCAGTTCCCGTGGTCGCACATGCCCGAGATCTCACGGCGCGCCGGCCCGCTCGGCGGCGTGATGGTGATGGGGCCCCGGGTGATCAGCGACGGCACGCCGCAGAGCGACGGTGCGATCGAGTATGTGCAGGCCCGCATGGAGGCGATCGCGGGGCGGGTCTCCCCCGCCGAGATCCCCTACCGGCTCCGGCCGGATGCGCAGCGCACCTGCCAAGAAGACGGGTGTCGCGCCACGACGTTGAGCGCGCTCGTCACGAGCGTCGGCGGCGGCTGCGCCGTCGTGGCGGTCATCGGCAGCCCCGGGACCGGCCCCGCACACCTGGTCCCCTGGGCGGGCGACGTGCGCTTGACCCGGACGACCCTCGCGTTTCGGGAGCCGCCCGAGTCGGTCACCACGGTGTACGACCTCGTCCCGTGCGCCGACATCGCCGGTCGCCTCGACGACGCCCGGGTCGAAGCTGCGATGCGCGACGTGCTCGTCGGGCGCGCCCCGATGGCGACGCCGGTGGCGCCTGCCCCGGCCGCGCCGGTCCCCACGCCGGCGCCGGTGTCGGCCCCGGATGACGACGCGTCGCCCTGGGGCTGACGGGAACCTCGTTCGAGCGCCGAGCGTCCGCGACCCCGCCCCGCGATCGGTATGATGACGGCGACGGGGGCGGCCATGCACGCAGTTCGAGATTGGATGCTGCGCACGCCGAACGTGGTCCACGAAGGCGCCACCATCGAGGCGTGCGCGCTCCAGCTGCGCGAGCGCCCCCTCGGCGTGCTGGTCGTCGTGGATCGACACGGCGCGTTGATCGGGGCGCTGCCGGGCGCCGAGGTCGCGCTGCGTGGGTTCGTGCGGGCGAACGGCACGTGGATGCCGCGGGTGCCGTCGGATCGGGCGCTCACGGCGCGCGACCTGATGTGCGAGGCGTCCACCGTGGACGTCACCGGCACCACCGCGGAGGCGCTCGCGGCGCTGTTGTGGACCCCGGACCGGTTCGTCGTGGTCACCGAGCGGGGCCACCCGGTCGGGTGTGTGTCCGCGGTCGAGGTGTGCGCGCTCGGCGGCGCAGTGCTCGACCCTCACGCGCCGGTG
>CAIUDO010000553.1 GCA_903897935.1 uncultured Pseudomonadota bacterium | reverse complement strand
CGGCGAGGTCGTCGGCGGCTGCGGCGCTGGAGAACGCGGCGAGGTCGTCGCCCCACTCGCTGACGACGGCGTCGAGACACGCGGCCCACTCGTCGTCCGAGACGTCGACGCCGCCGTCGCTGGTGGGGTCCTCTTGATCGGGGCAGCCGAGGCGGGTCGACCGCCCGACGCCCCGGTGCTCGAACAGGTACACGTCGGTGTCGGGCAGCGCGCGGGCGAGGTCCTTGACGTAGCCTTCGTACACCGCGCCGGTCTGGCCCGGCCCCCCGGGCAACATCCACAGGATCCGCGACGCGCCGCCGGTAGCGAGGTGGCGCTGCGCGAACGAGGTGATCGCGGCGCCGTCGGGGTCGTCCCACCACAACGGCAGCTCGACGGTGGCGCACTGCGTCGGCGGGCCGCGCCCGTCGACCTGGAGCGGGCACTCCTCCCACGCGACGTCGTTCTCCGTTTGCGGCGTGCGGTTCGGGTCGGTGCACGCGACCATCGCTACGAAGCGGATCATTCGGGGCCCCTGGCCCGTTCGTTACGCCGCTACGCGCCCGCGAGCCACATCCGCAGCGCCCCCACCTGCCGCGCGATCTCGGACGGCGCCGTGCCGCCGAAGCTCGTGCGCCGCTCCGCGGCCCGCCGCGGGTCGAGCCACAGCAGCGCGCTCGCGTCGAACGCCGGGTGCGCGGCCTTCAACGCCGCCTCGTCGAGGATCGAGAAGTTGGCGCCCACCGCTTCGCAGTCGCGCACCAACCGCCCGACCACGTGGTGGGCCTCGCGGAACGGCACGCCCTTGGTGACCAAGAAGTCGGCGAGCTCGGTCGCGAGCAAGAAGTGGCCCTTCAGCGCCTCCTCGTACCGGTCGCGCCGGACGGTGAGCGACCGCCACGCGCCCGCGGTGATGCGGGTGCACGCGAGGGTGGTCTCGACGGCGTCGAACAACGCCTGCCGGTCTTCCTGAAGATCCCGGTTGTACGCAAGCGGCAGGCCCTTGACCATCACCAGCAGCGACTGCAGCGCGCCGATCACCCGGCCCGCTTTGCCCCGCACGAGCTCCGCCGCGTCCGGGTTGCGCTTCTGCGGCATGATCGACGAGCCCGTCGTGTACGCGTCGCCGAGGCGCACCAACGCGAACTCGTCGGTGCTCCACAAGACCAGCTCCTCGGCCATGCGCGACAGGTGCGTGACCGCGATCGCGCACGCCGACACCGCCTCGCACTGGTGGTCGCGCGCGGCGACGGCGTCCATCGCGTTCTGAACGGGGCCCGCGAACCCGAGCAGCTCCGCCGTGCGGTGACGGTCGATCGGGTGCGGCGTGCCGGCCATCGCGCACGCCCCCAACGGGCTTTGGTCCTGCCGGCGCAGCGCGTCTTCGATCCGTCCGACGTCGCGCTGGACCATCCAGGCGTACGCCAGCAGGTGGTGCCCCAACAAGATCGGCTGGCCGCGCTGAAGGTGGGTGAACCCGGGGATCAGCACGTCACCGTCGACGTCGACCCGCTCGAGCAGCGCCGCCACGAGGTCCCGCTGAGCCAGCGCGAGCTCGGTGAGCCGGGCGCGCATCCACAACCGCACGTCGACCGCGACCTGGTCGTTGCGGGAGCGCGCGGTGTGCAGGCGGGCGCCGACCTCGCCGACGATCTCGGTCAGGCGGCTCTCGACGGCCATGTGCACGTCTTCGAGCTCCGGCCCTGGCACGAACACGCCGCGCGCCAGCTCGTCTTCGACCTGGTCGAGGCCGTCGAGCAGCACCAGCACGTCGGACGACGACAACACGCCGACATCGCCCAACATGCGCGCGTGCGCCCGCGAGCCGGCGATGTCCTCCCGCCACATGCGCAGGTCGACGTCTAGGCTCTGCGAGAACAACACCATGTCGGCGGCCGGACCGCCGGAGAACCGCCCGTCCCAGAGCGCCATCAGCCGTTCCGCCGGCTGACCTCGCCCCACGTGCGGTAAGGCAAGCCGTAGAGCTTGAGGAACCCGATCGCGGCGCGGTGATCGAACGTGTCGCCGTGGCTGTAGGTGGCGAGGCCGGCGTCGTACAGGCTGTACGGCGACCGACGACCCGTCACCATCGCGCGAGCGGCCGACAAGCGCACGCGCACCTCACCGGTGACGCGGTGCTGCGTGCTGTCGACGAACGCCGACATCGCCTCACGCAGCGGGCCGAACCACAACCCGCCGTAGACGAGCTGCGCGAAGTCGATCGCGAGCTTCTGCTTGTACTGGTAGGTCGCGCCGTCGAGCACGACCTTCTCGAGTTCGTCGTGCGCGGCATAGAGCACGATGGCGGCGGGGTTCTCGTACACCTCGCGGCTCTTGAGGCCGACCACCCGGTTCTCGACCATGTCGATGCGGCCGATGCCGTACGCGCCGGCCATCGCGTTGAGGCGCGCGACCAGCGGCACCGGGTCCATCGTCTCGCCGTCGATCGACACCGGGATGCCGTGGTGGAAGCCGATGATGACGTTGACCGACTCCTTCGGCGCGTCGGCCGGGTCGGCGGTCATCATCCAGGCGTCGGCCGGCGGCTCCGTCCACAGGTCTTCCATCTCGCCCGCTTCGATCGCGCAGCCCCAGATGTTCTGGTCGATCGAGTACGGCTTGGCCTTGGTGACCGGGATCGGGATGCCGCGGGCCTCGGCGTACTCGATCTCGGCCTCGCGGGTGGTGAGCTCCCACTCGCGCAACGGGGCGATGACCGCGAGCTGCGGGGCGAGGCACTGCGCGGTCACCTCGAAGCGCACCTGGTCGTTGCCCTTGCCGGTGCAGCCGTGGGCGATCGCGTCGGCGCCGCGCTCGAGCGCGACCTCGACGAGCCGCTGGGCGAGCAGCGGGCGGCCGAGCGACGTGTGCATCGGGTACCGGCCTTCGTACAGCGCGCCGGCCTTGAGCGCCGGGAACACGAACTCGTCGAGGAAGCGGCGGCGGAGATCGTCGACCACCGCGTCGCTCGCGCCGGTGCGCAGCGCCTTGAGGCGGATCGCCTCGAGGTCCTCACCCTGCCCGAGATCGCCGGTGTACGTGATGATCTCGGCGTCGTACCGCTCCTTGAGCCAGTGGACCATCACCGAGGTGTCGAGACCTCCCGAGTATGCGCATACGATCTTCATGGGCAGCGCCTCCGAAACGCGCGCGCAGGTACCACGGCCGCGGCGCGCCGTCGCATCGGTGGATACGGCGCCGCTTCGGAGGCCGAAATGACCCGAATCTCGCGTAACGGCCCGTGCCCGTGCGGCTCGGGAAAGAAGTACAAGGGGTGCTGCGCGGCGGTCGAGCGAGCACAAGCCGAGTACCAAGAAGCGTTTCGCGCGGTCGTCGACACCCGCCTCAAGATCGCGCGCATCGCGTTCGGCACCGGCAGCGCCGCCCGTGAGTTGGGTTCGAGGAAGTCGCCCGAGCTCGCCGCGCCGCTGCTGTCGCTGCTCCTGCTGCACGGCTCGTTGGACGGAAAAGCGCCGGTCCAACCTCCGCCCGGGGGGTCCGACGGCACCGCGCCCGTGGAGGGGCTCTCCGTCGTCGCGGCCACCGAGCGCACCTCGGAGCTCCGAGACGTCCGTACCGACGCGACCCACCCCATCAACGACCCGGCTCGCGGCGTGAGCGGCGGGCCGGGTCACGCGTCGTTGGTGTGGCGCACCACGGCCGTCGAGCGTGACTGCGTCCTCGTGGCGCACCCAGGGACACTCCCGATCGGCGTCGCACGCGCGCTGCTGCGGGGGTTGGGGCTGTTGGGCAGCGGTGGTCTGCTGAACGACATCCGCGTCGGGCACGCCCTGATCAGCATATGGCACCACGCGCTGTTCGAGAACGTCGTCTCGATCGAGGAGCTCGGGGCTCGTTGGCGCGAATCCCAGCCCGCGACCCTCGGCGTCGCTGACACGGGTTGATCTGCTCGGCCCGCGGGCATCCCCGAGGCGCGATCTTCGGTCAGCCCCCGGAGATCGCGTCTTCCGCGAGGCCGCCGATCCGGCGCCCGTCGGCGAGCCCGACGACGTAGCGCCCGTCGGCGTAGGCCTGCACGGTGCCCGCGCCCTCGGCGACGCGCACGCGCGAGGCGAGCGGGAACTTGGGCCTGCCCGCCGGCCGGACGACCTCCCCGCCGCCGGCGCCCCACGCCGACAAGCCGCCCATCAGCGACCACGTGTCGGCCCAGCCCTGCTCCCGGAGCCAGTGCGCGACGCCGTGGCTTCGCGCGCCGGCGGCGCAGTACACCAGGATCCGGGCGTCCTTGGCGGGCAGCTCGGTGGTCCGCGACGGGACCTGGTTCATCGGGATCAGCGTCGCCCCGGCCGCGTAGGCGTGCGCGATCTCCCCGGGCTCGCGGATGTCGAGCAAGAACAGCGGGGCGCCGTCGGCCCGCATCGCGGCGGCGCGGTCCCCGTCGACGTCGACGTCGGGCGGCTCGGGGGTGGGGGCGACGGGCGGTAGGGGGCGTGGCGCGGGCTCGGGCGCGCTCGCGGGGGCGGGCCGGCCGACGACCTTGCGGGCCAACGACTTGAGGGTCGAGCGGATCATGGGCACCTCGTCCCCGCGGTAACGCAGGTCGGCGGCGTGTCGTTGTCGGGCGGCATACCGACGGCTGCGCCGGCGCGGGCGGTCGCGAAAATTCCGAAGGTCGTCTGGACGCTCCGGGGAGGCCGAAGTACCGGTGAACGCATGTTCACGCACGCTACCTTCGACTTCCTGCGCGACCTGCGCGAGAACAACAACAAGCCGTGGTTCGAGGCGAACCGCGACCGGTGGGAGGCGCACGGGCGCGCCCCCCTCGCCGCGTTCATCGAGGCCATGGGGCCGCGGTTGGAGCGGGTGTCGCCGCACTACCCGGTGAACGTGAGCGCGCGGGGCGGGGCAGCGTTCCGCATCCACCGAGACGTGCGGTTCTCGAAGGACAAGTCGCCGTACAAGACCCACCTGGCGGCCCAGTTCCGGCACGAAGCGATCCGCGGGCCGCTCCCGGTCGCCGTGCACGCGCCAGGCTTTTACCTCAACGTCGCGCCGCACGGAGACGGTGAGATGTCCGGGGTGTTCGGCGGTTTCGGAACCTGGATGCCCGAACCCGACGCGCTGCGCGCGATCCGCGCGGCGATCGTGGAGTCGCCCGAGCGGTGGCTGGCTGCGCGCGACGGCATGGTGCTCTCCGGCGAGGCCCTCAAGCGGCCCCCGGCCGGCGTCCCGGCCGACCACCCGTGCGTCGATGATCTGCGCCTGAAGTCGTTCATCCACGTCGTCAACTTCACCGAGGCGGACGCGGTCGCCCCGGACTTCGTCGACCGATACGTGGAGGCGTGCGTGCGCAGCCGGCCGCTGGTGGGCTTCGTGTGTGCCGCGCTCGGCTTGCCGTTCTAAAGGGTGGGGCTGTGGATCCAAGGAGGTTCGCGGCGACCGTGTCGCTGGTCGTCGCGTCGCTGGTGTTCGCCTTGAAGCTGGTGGCGTGGGCGCTGACCGGCTCGTCTGCCGTCTTGTCGGACGCCCTCGAGTCGATCGTCAACGTCGCCGCGGCCGCGTTCGTCTTGTTCGCGGCGCGCTTCGCCGCCGAGCCGCCCGACCGCGAGCACCCGGACGGGCACGGCAAGATCGAGCACATCAGCGCAGGCTTCGAAGGTGGGCTGGTCGCGGTCGCGGCGGTGGTGATCGTGCTCGGCGCCGCCGTCACCGCCTGGCGCGGGCCCGAGCTGCGCTCGATCGACCTCGGGCTCGGGGTCACCGCGCTCGCGGGCGGCGTCAACCTCGTGTTGGGCGCGTGGCTGGTCGCGCGCGGGAAGGCGCTACGAGCGCCATCGTTGGTGGCGGACGGGCACCACGTGTTGTCGGACGTGTGGACGACGGTTGGGGTGCTGGTCGGCCTCGGGCTCGTCCGGTTGACCGGCTGGGTCTGGTTCGACCCGCTCACCGCGGTGGCGGTCGGCCTCTTCATCGCGTGGACGGGGCTTCGGTTGTTCCGGCAGGCCGCTGGTGCGCTGCTCGATCAGTCGGATCCCGAGCTGATCCAGCGGCTGATGGTGGCGTTCGACGCAGCCCGCAGCCCGGGCATCATCGATCTTCACGACGTGCGGACGATCGACGCCGGGGGCCGCGTCCACATCGACGCCCACGCCCACGTCCCCGAGTACTGGACGGTCGACGTCGCGCACGACGCCAGCAAGCGCCTGGAGGCCGACCTGCTCGCGCGCGCGGGCCTGAATGGCGACCTTGCGCTGCACCTGGATCCGTGCGGGCGCGCCTTCTGCGCTCGGTGCGACGCGGTCGCGTGCCCGATCCGTGTCGAGGCGTATCGGTCCCCGTGACTGCGTGGTGTTTCCGATCGGAAACACCCGCGCCGGCCGCGGTGGTCGCGCGACCGGTGGGCGTGGTCGGCGTGTCGAATCAATAGGGTGCAGCCGGGCCTCCGTCAACCTGGCTAGCAGCCTGAAGGGCATTGCGCCGCGGGGTTGCACGTTCGGTCGTCCTGGGGTCGGTGCGATCGGAGGTTCGCCGATCGTTATGGCTGACCGGATTGGCCGCCTTCACGTGGCGTGATCTGCTGTCCGCATGCCTCCG
>CAIUDO010000552.1 GCA_903897935.1 uncultured Pseudomonadota bacterium | reverse complement strand
TGACTGATGGCTGATAGCTCGGCCCTGCGCTTGTTTTGGGCCTAGCCTAGCCTAAGCAATCAGCCTTCAGCTCCAGCGGGAGGCGGGATGCGGCCGAGACGGCGAGCGTGAGCTGGTCGTCGTGGTTGAAGAAGGTGCTCACGGCCCCTCATCGGAAGCTGGCGGCTGCCGGCTGACCGCTGGCGGCTGACCGCTGACCGCTGACCGCTGACCGCTGACCGCTGACGGCCGCTCACTGCAATCACCATGCGTGAGCGGCATTGCGTCTAGAGCGTGAACACCCACTCGGCGGACAAGCACCCGTAGCCGGCGTCGCACTCCTCACCGTTCGGGTAGTACGGCTCGCCCCACTCGGGCGCGATCACCTCGTCGACGAGCACCTCGTCGCCGCGCACGAGCGTGATGGTCACGTCGGTGAGGCCGTCGTTCATCGGCGTCGCGAACGGGATGGTGAGCGTGGTGCCGTCGTAGGTGACGTCGAAGAAGTCGCAGGAGAGCTCGGCGGTGAGCGACAGGTCGAGGGAGCACGTCTGCACGTTGCCGTCGCCCAGGTCCGCCGTGACGACGTAGGTGCCGTCCTCCCATGCCTCACGGACGAACGACACCTCCAAGGAGCCGTTACACCCTACTTCGGTACAGATCTCGGTGATCTTGTCGCACGCGGCGGTCGCGGTGATGAGCATCGTCGCGGTGAACAGGCGCATGGGTCCCTCCTGGGTTCCGGACAAGCAAGGCGCGTGCCACGAGTAGACACCAGGTCGCACCGTCTGCGGGCCCGCTGCTGGCGCCGCGACCGCGACCTCGTTGTCGCAGCCATCAGGACCAGAACGCCCGGATCGCCGCGGCGGGATCCGCCGTGCGCTCGACCTGCCAGGTCGGCGGCAGCAGGGAGGCGTACTCTTTCTGGGCGAACCGCCGGTCGACGAGCACGATCACGCCGCGATCCTCGGGGCGACGATGCAAGCGGCCCGCCGCCTGCACGACCCGCGTCAAGCCTGGGATCAACGACGCGTACATGAACCCGGCCCCGTAGCGCTCCTCGAAGTGATGGCGGAGCAGATCGCGCTCGAGCCCGACGGGCGGCAACGCGGGACCCACGACGATCACCCCGGAGAGCGCGCCCGGAGGCAAGTCGATGCCCTCGGCGAACACCCCGCCCAGCACCGCCACCAGCACGACGCGGTCCCCCGTCGCCGCCATCCGCGTGAGCCAGGCCCGGCGCTTTCCTTCCTCCATGCCGGGCTCTTGCACGAGCAGCGCGTGACGCTTCGGCGCCACCCGCCCCACGAGGTCCGAGAGCATCTGGAACGACGGCAGGTACACCGCGACGTTTCCGGGCGTCGCGTCGATCATGTCGGTGAGCAGCGCCGCGGTCTTGCCGGCGTGCGCGACGCGGTCCTTGAACGCCGTCGACACCGACGGGACCACCAGCACCGCGCGGTTCTCGGCCGGGAACGGCGACGGCGCGGTGACGCGGCGCAGCCGGTCCGGCTCGATCCCATACAGATCCCGGTAGTATGCAGACGGCGACAACGTGGCGCTCGCGAACACCAGGCCGCCCAGCACCGCGAGCCGCGGCCCGAGCCAGCCCGATGGGTCCAAGCACACGAGCTGCAGCGCCTCCCGACCGCGCCCCCCGGTCGCGATCGCGACCGCGTCGGCTTCGACGCGCAGCTCCCCGGTTGGCTCCGGGCCGAGCAGGGTGGCGGCGAAGCGCAGCACCGCGCGGGACAGGTCGCGCCACGGGTCGCCGGCGAGCGGCCCGTCGCCCAAACCTTCGTCGTCGTCGCCTTCGCTTGCCACAGGGGCAGGCGCGCCGAGCGGCAGCACGCCGTCGCCGACGAGCACCCCGGCGCGCACGGTGGCGGCCCCGTGCCGCTCGCCGGCGTCGAGCACGAAATAGTCGAGGGACACCTCGTCGATTCGGCTCGCGAGATCCTTCCAAGTCCGCTTCGATGGGGCCGCGAGCGCCTCGGACCCGCGCACCGGCCCATCGGCGGCCGCGACCTCGTCGACGACCAAGGCGACGACCTCGTCGGCGAGCCGGCGAAACACCGCGAACCGAGGCCCGCGGCCCGCGAGCCACTTCGAAGCCCTCCGCGCCGACGACGCGTCGACGCGCGGCGACAACCAGCCGCGCGCGCGCTCGACGAGCTGGTGCGCCTCGTCGACCACCAGCACCCACCCGCCGGCGACGTCGTCGTCGAAGCAGCGGCGCAGCCGCGACGACGGGTCGAGCGCGTGGTTGACGTCGCCCACCACGACGTCGACCCGATCGGTGGCATCGACCACGAGCTGGTACGGGCACGCCTCGACCGTCGACCCGAGCGCACGCGCCGCCTCCGACCCGGTCGGCCCGCCGGCGACGAGCGCGCGCCACGCGCCCGTGTCGTGGACCTTGTCGGCGTACGACGCTGCGAAGCGGCACGCGTCCGGACGGCAGCTCACGACGTCGTTGAGGCAAGCGCGCTCCCGGGACGCCACCGTGACCGCGCGCAGCGGCATGCCGCGGCCGGCGAGCCGCGCGAGGGCAGCCTCCAACCCGACGTGCTGGATGTTGCGTGAGGTCGCCCAGAACACCTGCTTGCCGGTGCGCAGCGCGTGCCGCAGCGCGCCGTGCAGCACCGCCGCGGTCTTGCCGAGGCCGGTCGGCGCCTCGACGAGCAGCACCTGGTTGGCGTCGAGCGCAGCTTCGACGCCGGCAGCGATGCGCTCCTGCCCCGGGCGCCAGTCGTCGAACGGCCGCGGGACCTGGACCGTGCGGCGGCGCGCGAGCCAGTCGAGGCGGTCCTCGTGCAGGACCAGCAAGCGCCGCACCCAGCGGACGACGTCGGCGCCGACGCGCTCAGCGGCGAGGGGCACCCCGAGCACGTGGCGGGAGCCGTCGGCCAGCGAGACGAGCACCAGCCGCCCGGTCGGCTCGGGGTAGCCCGCTTCGTGCAGCATCCACAAGTAGACGTCGAGCTGCGCGAGCCAGCCCGGCCAGTCCTCGGCGCGCGTGCGCTCGAGCCGCTCGAGCGGCATCGCGGTCGACTTCACCTCCTCGACGAGCGTGCGCCCCGCCTCGTCACCGAGGCCGTCGACGCGCCCGACCAGCTCGACCGCCCACCCGTCGACGAGCCGCTTCCAAGTGAGCGGCACCTCGGCCCGGTACGACGCGTCGCCGCCCGCGCGCTCGGTCTGCCACGCGACGTGCACCGCGCGGCCGGCGGCCAAGCGCCGCGCGTCGGCCGGGGCGCCGACCACGAGGTGCCCGGCGACACCGGCCTCATCGACGAGATCGCGCACCGACAGCGTGAGCGTACGCCGGGCATCGTCGAACCGGATCACGCCGCCGCACCTGCAGGCGACGGGTCGTGCCGCCGGCCCGTCCCGGCGGGGCCCCGATGCCCGCGGCTGGCTAGCCCGGTTAAGGCCGACGGTCATGCTCCCCTTCGGCCTCATCGCCTGCGCGCCACCCGCGCCGCCGCCCCGCCACGCCGTCGTCGTCGTCATCGACACGCTGCGGGCCGACGTGGTCGCGGAGGTGTCGACGCCGGTGCTCGACGCGCTGGCCACCGAGGGTCACGCGGCCCGGGTCGCGTGGAGCCCCGGCACGTGGACCGTCCCGAGCGTGATCAGCATGTTCACGGGCATGTCGGTGCGCACGCACGGCTGGGACCTGCCCGCGGCCAACATCGGGGCCTACCCGATGATCCCGGCGGCGCCCACGCTCGCGCAGGTCCTGAACGACTCCGGCTTCCACACCACCGGGCTGGTCGCCAACCCGTACCTGTCCGAGCCGCTCGGGTTCGACCGCGGGTTCGACACCTGGGCGCGCGTCGCGGACGCCCAGGTGCCGGCCCGGCTCGCGCGAGAGGTCGCGGGGTGGTCCCCGGAACGCCGAGAGTTCGTGTACGTTCACCTGCTGGGCCCCCACAGCCCGCTCGACCCGACCCCAGACGCCCTGGTGCGCCACGGCGTGCGGCCCGACGAGATCCCGCCGCGTGGGCTCGACCTCGGGGCGGCCGCCCGCGGCGACACCCCTGGCGTTCGAGGCACCTACCAGGCGGCGTATCGCGCGGCCGTCGAGGACACCGACGCCCTGCTGGGCCGCGTGCTCGACGCGCTCGCGCCGGTCCGCGCGCAGACGATGGTGGTGGTCACGTCGGACCACGGCGAATTGCTTGGCGAGCACGGGATCTTCGGGCACGGGCGGCACGTATGGAGCCCGCTGACCCACGTGCCGCTCGTCGTCGCCGGCGGACCCGCGCCGCCGCCCGTGCTGGGGGCGGTGCTGGTGCCCGACCTCGTCACCCGCGGGCTCGGGGTGGCGCACCGGTGGCCGGAGTCGGTCGACGCGCCGTTGCCGCTCGTCAGCCAACGCGAAGGGCAGGTCGCGTTGTCCGAGGACGGCGTGGTCCGGGCGGTGTGGGCGACGGGCCGGCCCGTCGAGGTGTTCGATCTCGCGTCCGACCCGGGCGAGCTTCGGCCGCTGCCCGGCCCCGAGCGCGAGGCCGCGCGC
>CAIUDO010000551.1 GCA_903897935.1 uncultured Pseudomonadota bacterium | reverse complement strand
GCTCGAAGGCGTCGACCTCTGGCCGTACTTGAAGGGCGAAAAGAGTGGCCCGCCGCACGAGGCGCTCTTCTGGCGGTTTGGCTCGCAAATGGCCATCCGCGAGGGCGATTGGAAGCTCGTGCGATATGACTTGGCGGCCGACGCGCCGAACCAAAGCGGCACCAGCGGCGTGCAGCTGTTCGACCTGGCGAAGGACCCGTCCGAGTCGAAAGATTTATCCGCAGCGATGCCGGACAAGGTCGCCGCGTTGCAAAAACGCTGGGACAGTTGGAACGCGTCGAACAAGCCCGCGCTCTGGGGCGGAGCCACAGTCAAAGCGAAGAAAAAGAAAAAGGGTTAGATAGTTGCTAGTTGCTAGTTGCTGGTTGCTAGTAGGCAGTAGGCAGTAGGCAGTTGCTGATGGCTGATGGCTGATGGCTGATGGCTGATGGCTGATGGCTGATGGCTGATGGCCGATGGCTGATGGCTGATGGCTGATGGCTGATGACTCGGCACCGCGCTTGTTTTGGGTCTGTGCCGAATGAGCGTCACGGCCCCGCCACCGACCCAGGAGGCGTCAGCCAGGGCCCGCGGTGCGCACCCCGAGCACAAGCGCGCCGACGAGCGCCACCACCCCGACGGCCGCGAGCCCGACCATCGACCAGCTCGCCGAGCGGTCGAGCACCGCCTGTGACGGGATCGCCGGGTTGACGTAGACCGTCACCTCGGCCCCCGCCGGGTACGCCTGCACGATCGCGGTGACGTCGTCGCGATCGGGGGCGTCGCTCGCGTAGTGGCCGTCGTCGGAGCCCATCGTGTCATCGGCGATCACGAGCCTGCCGTCGCGCTCGACGCCGCCGTAGGTGTAGCGGTACGCCACTCTTGGGCGGAACCAGCCGTCCGGCAGCTCCTCGACCGACGACGACACGACGCGCCCGTCGACCTCGTCCCACGACGAGGTGGCGCTGAACGCGACCGCGCCGCTGAGGCAGACGAGGCCGACGCCCACCAGGAACTGGACCATCCGCATGCCGGCGGCGCCCGGCCCGTACGTCGCGTACATGTTCGACCCCCTCGCCCGACCGTACGCCGCGGCGCTGCAATTCGTGCCACCCTCTAGAGCACCGATCAGGAATCCGGACCGAGCATGCCGAGCGAGGCCGTGCGAGGGCGGCGAGGCTCGGTCAACGCAGTTGACCGGGCCGTTCGCGAGGAGGGAGCGTGCTGGAGCACGTGACCGAGGAGCGACGTCGTCCTCGCGCGGGACCCGCCGGCAGGCGACGGGAGGATACCTGAGCGGTGCTCTAGGTGGAGGTCGCCGCGACCGCCCGCCGACCGGCTGTCACACGACCGTCACGTAGCGGACGTCCTACGGACTCGAACGACCGGGTAAAAGGCCCGCCCGCGGCTGCTGGCCGCGAACCGGAGCACGCATGCGGTCCTCAATCGTCGCCGTCTTGATCTCGATCCTCACCGCGTGCGGCGCCCCGCAGTCGCAACAAGGCGGCGAGGCGACCACGGGCGGGCGCGTCGTCATCCAGAACAAGGGCAGCGACACCCTGGTCAACGTCGCGCAGGCGTGGGCCGAGGCGTACAAGCAGGTGGATCCGAACGTCGCCGTCGCGGTCACGGGCGGCGGATCCGGCACCGGCATCTCGGCGATGATCAACGGCACGGTGGATCTCGCGAGCTCGAGCCGCAAGATGACGGAGAAGGAGCTTCAAGCTGCGAGCGCGCGCGGCGTCACCCCGATCGAGCACGTCGTCGGCTTCGACGCGCTCGCGATCTTCCTCCACCCGAACAACCCGATCTCCGAGATCACGCTCCAGCAGCTCGCGTCGATCTACGGCGAGGGTGGCACCGCGGAGAAGTGGGCGGATCTGGGCGTGAAGGTGCCAGGGTGCGACAGCGACGAGATCGTGCGGGTGAGCCGCCAGAACAACTCCGGCACCTACGTCTACTTCAAAGAGGCCGTGCTCGGTGAGAAGGAGTACAAGCTCGGATCGCGCGACATGCACGGGAGCAAGGACGTCGTCGACCTCGTCGAGAACACGCCGTGCGCGATCGGGTACAGCGGCCTCGCGTACGCGAACGAGCACGTCAAGATGCCGTGCGTGAAGAAGGAAGACGGCGCCGCGTGCGTGATGGCGTCGGAACAAACCGCCAAAGACGGGTCGTTCCCGATCGCGCGGCCGCTGTTCATGTACACCGCGGGTGAGCCCACCGGCGCGCTGAAGTCGTACCTGGACTGGGTGATGTCGGACGTCGGGCAGTGCATCATCATGGACAAGGGCTACGCGAGCGCGCGCGACGTGACCTGCCCGGGATAGTGGGCGCCGCCCACGCGGAGGCCCGATTGAAGCACTACGAGCAACGGCTGCAGGCCGACCTCGACGCGATCACCGCGCGGGTGGATCGGCTCGCGCAAGCCGTGCATGACGCCGTCGCCGCCGCGACCAAGGCCCTGCTGGCGGGCGACGCCGCCGCGCTCCACCAGGTCGCCCTCGGGGACCACCCGATCAACCGCGAAGCACGCGCCATCGACGCCGAGTGCCACGCGTTCGTGGCGCGGCACATGCCGGCGGCCGGCCCGCTGCGGACGGTGTCGTCCACGCTCCGCCTGACCATCGCCCTCGAGCGCATCGGCGACTACGCGGTCAGCGTCGCGCGGGTCGGCGTCGAGCTCGACGGCCGGCTGCCCACGAGCGTGCGAGCACCGATCGCCGCGTTGAGCGCTTCGAGCGTGCACATGCTCGCCCGAGCGGCCCATGCGTTCGTGCATCGCGACGCGCCCCTCGCGCGCGAGGTCATCACGATGGCGCGCAGCGTCGACGACGCGCACCGCGCCTTGTTCGCCCACCTGCTCACCCTGGACGGGGCGCCGCTGGCCGACGTGATCGGGCTCGTCACGGTCGTCAACAAGCTCGAGCGCGTGAGCGACCAGGCGAAGAACATCTGCGAAGAGGCAGTGTTCGCCGCCACCGGCCAAGCGAAGGCGCCCAAGCAGTACGGCGTGCTGTTCGTCGACGGCGGGGGCGGGGCGTTCGCGCCGCTGGCCGCCGCGCTGGCGCGCCGCGCCTACCCGGAGAGCGGTCGCTACGCCGCCGGCGGGTCGATCAGCGCCCACGTGCGCCGCTTCGCCGACGGCGTGCACCTCGACCTCGACGGTGCCGAGCCGTCGTTACGCGACGTTCACGTGATCGTCGCGCTGGAGGCGCCGGGCGCGGCACCCGCCTCGATTACGACGCCGTTCCAGACGGCGCTGGTCCGGTGGCCGGTCGCCAGCGTAACGGGGGGCACCGACGACGAGCGGACCGCGTCCGTCGCAGAGGCGGCGCGCGACCTCTCCGCCCGAATCCGCGACCTGATGGAGCTGCTCCGTGGCCCCGACGCCTCCTGACGACCACGCCTCCGATCGGCGCAACCTCGACTGGTACGTCGACCGCGGGATGCGGTGGATCGTCACCGTGGGCGGCGTCTCTGCGATCGTGTTCATCATCGGCATCTTCGCGTTCGTCACGCGCGAAGGCTTCCCGTTCTTGTTCGACGGGTTCGAAGCGGGCGAGTTCTTCGGGTCGCCCGCGTGGCGGCCGACGTCGGAGCCGAACCCCACGTACGGGGCGCTGGCGCTCATCGCGGGCACGGCGTCCGTCACGGGCCTCGCGGTGCTGTCCGCGGTGCCGTTTTCACTCGGCGCGGCGATCTACATCGCGGAGTTCGCCACCGGGCGCACGCGCGAGGTGCTCAAGGTGCTCGTCGAGCTGCTCGCCGCGATCCCGTCGGTGGTGTGGGGCTTCATCGGGCTGTCGATGATGAACCCGCTGATCATCGCGATCTTCGACGTGCCGGTCGGCCTGAACGTGCTCAACGCGGGGCTGATCCTCGGGTTGATGGCGGCCCCGATCATGACCACCATCGCGGAGGACGCGCTGAAGGCCGTCCCCGACGCGTACCGGGAGGCCGGCGAGGCGATGGGCGCCACCCGCTGGCAGGTCACGATGCGCGTGGTGCTGCCGGCGGCGAAGAACGGCCTGATGGCGGCCGTGTTGCTCGGGGTCGGGCGTGGGTTCGGCGAGACGATGGCGGTGTTGATGGCGAGCGGTCACTCGATCAACCTGCCCACCAGCCCGTTCGACTCCGTGCGGGCGCTCACCGCGACGATCGCGGCCGAGCTCGGGGAGACCGCGGTCGGGTCGGAGCACTACCAGGCGCTGTTCACCCTCGGCATGCTCTTGTTCGCGGTCACCTTCAGCATCAACCTCGCGGCGGACCTGTTCGTGCGCGGCGTGCGGAGGGGATGATGTTCGAAGCTCGTCCCATCAATCGCCAGAATCAGACGATCGAGCGCATCTGGCGCGGGGTGTTCCTCGCGATGACGCTGGTGCTCGTCATCCCGGTGCTCGTCATCCTCGGCGTGCTCGTCGTGCGCGGCGGGCCGATGATCTCGTGGGCGTTCCTCACGACCGAGCCGACGAACGGCATGACGGAGGGCGGGGTCTTGCCGGCGTTGCTCGGCACGATCGCGTTGGTGTTGGTGGCGCTGATCGCGTCGGTGCCGGTCGGCGTGGCCGCCGCCGTGTATTTGTCGGAGTACGCGGCCGATAACTGGCTCACGCGCACGATCAACCTCGCGATCATCAACCTGGCCGGCGTGCCGTCGATCGTGCACGCGCTGTTCGGGTTGGGCGCGTTCGTGTTGTTCTTCCAGTTCGGCACGTCCATCCTCGCCGCGAGCCTGACCCTGGCGGTGATGGCGCTCCCGGTCGTCATCGTGTCGACGCGCGAGTCGTTGCAGGCGGTGCCGATGGCGTTCCGCGAGGCGTGCTGGAACATGGGGGCCACGCGCTGGCAGACGATCCGCACCGTGGTGCTGCCGAACTCGATCAGCGGCATCCTGACGGGCGTAATCCTCGAGGTGTCCCGCACCGCCGGCGAGACGGCGCCGATCATGTTCACGGGCGCGGCGTTCTTCTTGCCATTCTTGCCGCAGTCCGTCTACGACCAGACGATGGCGCTCTCGCTGCACCTGTTCGTCATCTCCACGCAGGTGCCCGGCGTACCGGACGGGTTGCCGTACGGGGTCGCGCTGGTGCTCGTCGGGATCGTCTTGTTGATGAACAGCGTCTCGATCGCGTTCCGAACTTGGCTGCGCGGGAGGAAGAAGTGGTAGACGCCGCGCCGCAGCCCAAGGTCAAGGTCTCGGTCAAGGACCTCGCGATCCAGTACGGTGGCAAGGCCGCGCTCTCCGGGGTCAACCTGGAGATTCGCGAGCACGAGATCTTCGGGATCATCGGCCCCGCCGGGTCTGGCAAGACCTCGTTCCTCCGGGTGCTCAACCGGATGGACGAGATGACGACGGGAATGACGTTCACCGGCACGGTCGCGATCGACGGCCGGGATGTGCGCGCGTGGCGCAACCTGTACGCGCTGCGCAGCCGGATCGGCGTGGTGTTCCCGCTCCCGGTCGGTCTCCCGCTGTCGATCTACGACAACGTCGCGTTGTCCCCTCGCTTACGCGGCATCCGCAGCGCGTCGGACCTCGACGAGATCGTCGAGCGGTGCTTGCGGCGGGCGGCGTTGTGGGACGAGGTCAAGGACCGCTTGCAGTCGTTGGGCTCGTTGTTGTCGGGCGGTCAGCAGCAGCGGCTCACGATCGCGCGGGCGTTGTCGCAAGAGCCGGAGCTGTTGTTGCTCGACGAGTTCTCGATCGCGGTCGACCCCGTCACCACCATGAAGATCGAGGACGTGCTCAAGGAGCTGCGCAGCGAGATGACCATCGTGCTCGTCACGAACCTCGTGCAACAAGCGCGGCGCCTCGCGGATCGCACGGCGTTCTTCTTGTCGGGCGCGTTCGTCGAGGTCGGCAAGACCGAGGATCTGTTCACCGGGCCGGTCACCGATCCCCGCACCCGCGAGTACGTGGAGGGCCGCTTTGGCTGACCCCGCTGCGGTCCAGACCCAGGCGTTCAACCTGTGGTACGGCACGTTCCAGGCACTTTATGACGTCGACATCACGGTGGCGGCGGGGCGCATCACGTCGCTGATCGGGCCGTCCGGGTGTGGGAAGTCCACGCTCTTGCGGTCGATCAACCGCATCACGGAGCGGCTCGGGTACGTGCGCACGACCGGCTCGATCGAGGTGTATGGGCACCCGATCATCGGGCCGGCGGTGTCGTTGGTGCAGGTGCGCAAGCAGATCGGGATGGTGTTCCAGCGGCCGAACCCGTTGCCGTTGTCGATCCGCGAGAACGTGTTGTTCGGGTGGAAGCTGCACAACGAGGGCCCGAAGGCCACGCGCGCGCAAGAGGACGAGATCGTCGAGCAGGCGCTGCGCACGGTGTTGTTGTGGGACGAGACGAAGGACCGGCTCGCCCACACGGCTACCGGGTTGTCGTTGGAGCAGCAGCAGAAGCTGTGCATCGCGCGGTTGTTGCCGGTCAAGCCGCGGTTGTTGCTGATGGACGAGCCGTGCTCGGCGCTCGACCCGAAGGGCACGGAGGCGGTCGAGGAGCTGATCTGGACGCTGCGCGGGGCCTACACGATCCTGTTGGTCACGCACAACATGGCGCAAGCGCGTCGGGCGTCCGACGACTGCGCGTTCATGCTGATGGGGCGGCTGGTCGAGCACCGTTCGACGAACGAGCTGTTCGTGGCGCCAGAGGACCCGCGGACCGGCGACTACATCGAGGGGCGGTACGGCTGATCCTGCCTCGTACGTGCGCGGCTCGCTCACACTCATCGGCAGCCATCGGATGAATCGCCTCACGGGGCTTGGTGCCCTGGAAACGGTATCGGGTGATCTGTACATCGCTGAAAACGATGGACTGACAACCCTCGCTGCGGCCCAGGAGCCTCCGCTTCACCAACACCTCCGGTGGCGGCGTAGCCGGTCGGGGCGCGCGGTGGGCTATCCTCGGCGCATGTGGACCCCGCTCCTCCTGGCCCTCGCGTGCAGCAAGTCCGGCGAAACCTCCGTTCGCGGCCCGGTACCCCCACAAACGGACGCCGACGCCGACGCCGACGCCGACGCCG
>CAIUDO010000550.1 GCA_903897935.1 uncultured Pseudomonadota bacterium | reverse complement strand
CGCTCAAGATCGGCATGAAGCTGGTGATCCCACCCGTGGAGTAGCCCTCACGGGCCCGGCGCGACCATCGTCGCGCCGGTGAGGTCCGCGAAGCGCAACGCCATGGGCGCCAGCACGTCCCAGATCGCGATCACGTCGGGATCGGCCGGATCGTAGACGTTGTCCTGCTCCGTGGGATCCACTGAGGTGCGGTACAGCGCTTTCTCGCCGTTGAGGTTGTAGATCAGGTGGAGGTCGCCCCGCGTCGCGGCGATGAGCTGGTCGCGGCTGGCGAGCGACTGTATGACGATCCGGTCCGGCGCCGAGGTCCCGATGATCTGCCCGGTGATCTGGTTCAACGGGACGTCCAGGCCAAGCAACGACAGCAGCGTCGGCACCAGGTCGGCGTGGGTGGTCGGCTCGCTCCACGCCACCGCCGGCACATCCCGCGACGCCCAGAAGAACGCGGCGGTAGCCGTCTCTTCGACGTACAACGTGCGCGCGTGGCCGATCTGCCCGTGATCCGTGAGCTGTTCGCCGTGGTCGGCCCAGAACAACACGAGCGCGTCGTCGAGCATGTCGAGCGCGCGGAGGCCGTCGAGCAGCACGCCGATCTGCTGATCCACGTACTGGACCTCCGCGTCGTACGCGAAGTCCAGGTTGGCGACGACGGCAGCCCGCTCCTCGGTCGTCAGATCGGGCCACGCGACCTCGATCTCGACGAGGCCGGCGGTCGACTGGTAGTCGAACGGGGTGCTGGGGAGCTCGCTTTGTCCCTCCAGAAACTCGGGGGGCGCGCGGTAGGGTTGGTGCGGGTCGAGGTAGTGGACGTGCAGGAACGACCGCTTGGAAGCGGCCTGCTGGGCGGCGAACGCCAACGCCGCAGCGGTGACGTCGGACGCGACCCCGCTGCCACACAGCTCGAGATCAAAGGTGC
Organism: uncultured Pseudomonadota bacterium; assembly: GCA_903897935.1. Classification (GTDB taxonomy): domain Bacteria; phylum Myxococcota_A; class UBA796; order UBA796; genus CAIUDO01. The sequence continues at coordinate 4,880 of CAIUDO010000550.1, read as the reverse complement.
CGGCGCCCGCAGCGCTGCACAAGAAGCCGTTCGCGCTCACGAGGGCGGTCGCGAAGCCGGCTTCACGCATCCAGTCGCTGATGGTCGGGGCCCCACCTTCATAGAGCACGACGTCGTCGGCGCCGGCGACCTGCGGCACGAACCCGAGGTCGAGCGTGGACTGTGCCGTCGCTACGCACAGCGCCGACGGGTAGGTCCAGCTCGCGCACGAGTGGTGGTCATCGAGGACGAAGCCCTCGTTCATCATCTCGTCGAGGACAGGCGTGAGCGACCGGCCGTCGGGCGCGTACCGCGTGAGGCGATCGCGGCGGAGCGTGTCGACCGAGATCACCACCACGCGAGAGAACGCCGGCCCTGCGGGCTCCTCGACCTTCGGAGCGCACGCCGTGAGCAGCGCCGCAGCGCCCAACGCGACATCGAAGCGCATCACGCCTCCTCACGACGCATAACCGCGTCGCCGACGCGGACGGGCAGGCCGCGACGGGACCGGGATATGCGGCGACCGGGGGACGCCGATGCGCTCGCTCTTCGTGATGGATCCGCTCACCCGCATCAACGTGAAGGGAGATTCCACCTTCGCGGTCATGCGTGGGCTCACCGAGCGCGGCCTGCCGTGCTGGTGGTGCGAGCCCGGCAGTGTCTACGCGCGCGATGGCAAGGCGCGGGCCGCGGCCACGCCGGTCACCGCGCACACCGAGGCGCCTCACTTCGTCACCGACGCGCCAGAAGACCGCGATCTCGGCGACTTCGACGTCGTGTGGATGCGCAAGGACCCGCCGTTCGACATGTCGTACGTGTTGACCACGTACCTGCTCGACATGGTCCCGCCGTCTACGCTGGTCGTCAACGACCCGATCGGCCTCAAGCTGTTCAACGAGAAGCTGTGGGCGATGCGCTTCCACCCAGCTCCACCCGCCCACGTTGCTCACGTGCGAGCCGTCGCGCATCCGGGCGTTCGCCGCCGAGCACGGCGACCGCGTGGTCGTCAAGCCGTGGGACGGCAACGGCGGGCGCGGCGTGCTGGTCACCCGCTTCGACGACCGAAACCTCGGGTCGATCCTGGAGCTGATGACGGCGGAGGGGCGCACCTACGTGCTGTGCCAGCCGTACCTGCCCGAGGTCGACCAAGGCGACAAGCGCATCTTGTTGTTCGACGGCGACCCGGTGGGCGCGATGCTGCGCATCCCGAGCCCCACCGACTACCGCGGGAACATGCACGTCGGCGCGTCGGTGGCTCCAACCACGCTCACGCCGCGGGAGCAGGAGATCTGCGCCACGATCGGCCCCGAGCTGCGCAAGTGGGGCCAGACGTTCGTCGGGATCGACGTGATCGGCGGCTACCTGACCGAGATCAACGTCACGTCGCCGACCGGCTTCCGTGAGATCGAGCGCCTGTATGGGGTTCGGTTGGAAGGGGATCTCATCGACAGGGTTCACAGGCGGTTGTTGATGCGCAGGGAGGGTGCCGTATGAGCGCGCTGTTGTTCTGGGCGTGGTGCACGAGCGCCGTGGCCCTCGGTCAGGAGCCCGCCACGAAGGCGCGCCCGGCCCCTGGCGATGCCGCCGAAGACTCCTCGGTCACGGGCAAGGCGCTCCCCCCGATCGCACCGGCGGCGCAGACCTCCGCGAAGTCCGCGGTCACCGCCGAGGAGCGAGCGGCGTTCGAAGCGCTCGAGTTCGAGCCGGTGGTCTACCGGGGCGCGACCGCGCTCTCGCTCGAGCCCAAGTTCGTCGACGGCATCCGTGACGGCCTCGACCTCATCTACAAGCGCGACTACACGGGCGCGCGCAAGCAGTTCGAGACGGTCGAAGCGTCGTTCCCGAACACCGGCGTGTTCGCGGTCGGCCAGACGCTGATCTGGCAGGCGCTGATGCTCGAGAATTTCGACTTCAAGTACGACAAGCAGTACGAAGTCGCGTCAAAGGCGGCCGAAGCGGCCCTCGAGGCGCAGCGCGCCGTCCCGGGAAACGACGCCTGGGAGCGGTTCTTGCTCGCCGGGGTCGTCGGCATCGAGTCGATCCACAAGATGCGAAAGGAGCAGTATCTACCTGCCCTACAGCGCGCGTTTCAGGCGATGGATCACATCGCGGCCGCCGCGACGGCGGCGCCGGACTTCCCCGACACCCGGCTCGCGGACGGCATGTACAACTACTGGCGCACCGTCGTCACGATCACGAGCAAGGTGCTCCCGGAGTTCGGCGATCACCGTGCCGATGGCATCGCGCACATGGAGTACGTAGAGACGAACGGCATCTTCCTGGCCGCTCCCGCTACGCTCGCGCTCGCGTTCACGTGGATCGAGGAGGGCGAGTACAAGAAGGCGCTCACGAGCTCGATCGCGGCGTACCGCCAGTACCCGGACAACGTGATCAACAACCTCGTGTTGGGCCGGACCTACCTGTACTTGCGCAAGAACGACAGCGCGCTGCGCACGTTCGACGAGATCCTGGCCGACGCCCCCGACAACGACCGGGCCCACTACTACAAGGGCATGGCCCTGCAGCGCCTCGAGCGGCTACCCGACGCCAAGGCCGAGTACGAGCGGTACCTGCAAGCCGTCTACATGGAGCCGTACCAGCGGTCCGCGGCGTTGTACCGGCTCGGCACCGTGCTCGAGGCGACCGGGGACGTCGCCGGAGCCAAGCTCCGCTACGACGCGGCGTTCAAGGTCGACGGGAACAAGAGCGCCAAGGCGGCGCTCGAGCGCATGAAGAAAGGCTGACCCCGCCTCATTTGCCGATGCAGAACCTCGCGAACAAGGCGTCGAGCACCTGCTCACGCACGACCCGGCCCTCGAGCTCGTCGAGGGCGGCGAGGCCCTCCACCACCAACGACGCCGCGACGGCCGGCCCCGCGAACGGGAGCGCGCCCGCCGCGTCTTCCGCCGCGCGCGCCGTGGCGCACAGCCGGTCGTGCTGTCGGCCGCTCGTCACGGACAAGTCGTCCCCGACCTCACCTATCGCCACGAGCGCGTCGGTGACCGCCCGCGCGACCTCGGCGACGCCGACTCCGTCCGGTGCGATCGTCGAGATCGCCCCGTCGATCGGTCCGTGTGGGGCGTCGACGCCGTTGAGGACGACCACGCGCTGCCGACCGGCGGTGCGCGCCAACAACGCCCGCTCGACCTCGGAGGGGCCGCCGGGTGTCGCGCGCAGCACGACCACAAGCACGTCGGCCCGCGCGACCCACTGCGCCGACAGCGCCTGACCCGCCGCCTCGACCGGATCATCGGTGACCCGTTCGCCCGCGGTGTCGAACAGCGTCACCTCGAACGGCCCGAGCGCGACCCGCTCCGAGACGACGTCTCGGGTGGTGCCGGGGCTGCTGTGCACCAGCGCCCGTGGGGCACCGACGAGGGCGTTGAACAACGAGCTCTTCCCGGCGTTCACCGCCCCGACGAGCGCGACGCGCGCCCCCTCCACCGCGATGCGGCCGGGCGCCCAACGCGCGGCCACCTCGTCGCACGCCCGCGCGACGGCGCGCAGCCGGCCCGCTACCACCTCGTCGTCTTCGAGCGCGAGCTCGTCGCCGGGGTAGTCCAGCCGCGCCTCGAGCTCGGCGGCGCAGGTGAGCAGCGACGCGCGCTGGTCATGTAGGAACACCGACTAGCGCCCGTCGATCGCGGATCGCGTGACCGACAGCCCTCGCCGCGACCGAGCCGCGCCAAGCGCGAGCACGCCCTCCGCGGCCACGAGATCCACCTTACCGGACGCCATGGCGCGGCGCGTGAACGCCCCCGGCTCCGCCAAGCGAGCGCCGGCGCGCACCAGCGCGGCCACCAACCGATCCACGACCAACGGGGCGCCGTGGCAGGTCAGCTCCGCCGTGTCCTCGCCGGTGAACGTACGCGGCGCGCGGCCGAGCACGCAGGTGCCGTCGTCGAACACGCCGAGCTCGTCGAAGAAGTCGACGCGCACTTGCCGACCGAACGCAGGCGCGGACGCGACGCGTGGGCGCGCCACCCGCGCCACCACGTCGACGACGCCGTCCCCCGACAACCGGACGACGGCGAGCGCGGCGAGCCCTCGCGCCGTCGCGGGGGCCACCACGACGTCACCGCTCACGTCGCGGCGCTGTCCGGGATGACCTGGACGTACTTCACGCCGTCCTTGAACTCGGAGCGGCTCGACACCCCGGACATGTCCTGGATCTCGACGTGAACGAGGCGACGGTCGGCGCTGTTGAGCTTGAGCTGGATCGTGATGATCTTGCCGGTCTCAATCGCCTTCTCGGCGGCGCGACGCGCGAGCGCGCGCAGCTTGTCGGGGTCGACCGTGTTGCGCTCCTCTTCGCGCCGCGGGCGCTCCTCGAACCGGCCACCACCGCCTGGCCCGCGACGGTCGTCGCGGCGAGGGCCACGATCCCCGCGGTCATCCCGACGGGGACCACGGTCGCCCCGGTCACCACGATCGCCGCTCCGCGGACGATCGTCCCGACGCTCACGACCCGCCTCCCGCGGGCGCTCCTCACGCGGGGGGCGCTCCTCGCCCGCCTTGCCGGGCACGTCGACGTCGATGACCAAGTCGCCGTGAGGAGCCAGGATGGCGCGAAGGATCAAGCGGACCGCGTCGAGCGTCGTGCCGCGACGGCCGATCAGCCGCCCCGCGTTCTCCACGCCGTCGAGCACCACCCGGATGCGCTCCGAGTCACCCGTCACCTTGGCGGTGCCGCCGACCTCCATCAGGCCGAGCAGCCGGGTGAACCAGGCTTCGGCGATCCGGGAGGCCTCGGTCTCGCCGAGCGCCGCGCCGTCGGACGCGCGGGACCGGGGCGCCGGCGCCTCGTCACGGTCACGGGGCGGCCGCGCTTCCCGCGGAGGCCGCGCCTCGCGGTCCTCGCGGGGCGCACGCTCCTCGCGGGGCCCACGCTCCTCGCGGCG
>CAIUDO010000549.1 GCA_903897935.1 uncultured Pseudomonadota bacterium | reverse complement strand
CCCAGGCCGATCACCGCCACCGGCGCCCCCGCGAGGCCGCGCGGCGCCAGCGTTGGCAGCGCACCGCGGGCCCAGCGCCCGGCGCGGGCCTCGGCGACCAACGGGTCGAGGCGGCGCAGGTGTACGATCAACTCGGCGAGCGCGTGCTCGACGACGGCGTCGCGGCGCGCCTCCGGCAGCCGCGCCGCCGCCACCCCGGCGCGGGCCAGCGCCGCGATGTCCAGGTGATCGTGGACGGACGTCGTCGTGACGACCAGCCGAAGCGAAGGCGGAAACTCCGCGATCGCCGCGCCGTCGACGCGCACCCCCGAGGTCACCACCAGCACGTCGACGCCGTCGAACGCCGGCCGCTCGCTGCGCGGCGCGACCCGAAGCTCGGCCCCGATCGCCGCGAGCCCGGCCCGCTCCAACGCGATCGCGTCGTCGGTCTCGTACGCCGAGCGACCCCACCGAAGCACCTGCATGCGCTCCTCCCGGAGGCGGAAATGCGGGCCCGCTCTCGCGTCGCCCGCCTCGGTGACCCGCTAAGCCGGGGCCCGGAGAGCATCCATGGCCCGCCCGTCCACCGTCTATGTCTGCGCCGCCTGTGGGTACCGAGCCGCCCGCTGGATGGGCAAGTGCCCCGATTGTGGCGCTTGGAACCAGCTTGAAGAGCAGGTCGTCGACCGCTCCGCGCGCAAGGCCGCCCCGCGCTCCGAAGCGAGCGGCGGCTCGGGCCCGATCCCCCTGCCCGACGTGCCGACCGGCGGCGAAGACGTCCGCGTGCGCACCGGCATCAAGGAGCTCGACACTGCGCTGGGAGGAGGCCTCGTCGCGGGCAGCCTCGTGCTGTTGGGCGGTGATCCGGGCGTCGGCAAGTCGACGTTGTTGTTGACCGCGCTCGACCGGTTCGCGCAGCGCGGCGTCGACGTGCTGTACGTCACCGGTGAGGAGTCGCTGCGGCAAGTCGCCCTGCGCGCGAGCCGGCTCGGGGTCCGCAGCGCCACGCTGCACCTGATGGCGGAGACCGACTTCGGGATCATCGAAGGCGCGGTCCGGCGCACGCAGCCGCGGGTCGTCGTCATCGACTCGGTCCAGGTCGTACGGGTGCCCGAGCTCGAGAGCATCCCCGGCACCGTCTCGCAGGTCCGCGAGGTCGCGCACCGCTCGATGCTGCTCGCGAAGCAGACCGGGATCGCGGTGCTGCTCGTCGGGCACGTCACCAAGAGCGGCGACCTCGCGGGGCCACGCGTGCTCGAGCACCTCGTCGACGCGGTGCTGCACTTCGAAGGAGACGGTCGGTCCACCCTCCGCATCTTGCGCGCGGTGAAGAACCGGTTCGGGCCCGCGGGGGAGCTCGGCCTGTTCGAGATGGCCGACGACGGGCTGCGGGAGGTTCCGGACGCGTCCGCGCGCTTGCTCGCCGAGCGCGCCCCCGAGGCCCCCGGCACCGCCGTCGTCGCGACCCTCGAGGGCAGCCGCCCGCTGCTCACCGAGATCCAGGCGCTCGTCGGTGAGCCGTCCCTGGGTACGCCAGCGCGCACGTGCGTCGGCATCGATCGCGGTCGCGTCGGCATGCTCACGGCCGTGCTCCAGAAGTGTGGCTTGCAGCTCCATGATCGGGACCTGTTCACCAACGCGGCCGGCGGCGTGACCATCGAAGAGCCGGCGGCGGACCTCGCGATCGCCGCCGCCATCGCGAGCTCGATGCGGGGGCGCCCGCTCGACCGCAGCACCGTCGTCTTCGGCGAGATCGGGCTGGTCGGGGAGGTGCGCAGCGTGTCGTACCCGCTGCAACGGCTGCGCGAGGCCGCCCGCCACGGCTTCCGGCGCGTCGTCGCGCCACCGGCGGCGCTCGCAGAGGTGCCGCCCGGCATCGAAGCCGTGCCAGTGAAGACCATCGTTGAGGCGCTCGAAGCGTTGGTCCCGCGACGCGCCCCGACGTCACGGTAGCGCGACGGGCACGATTTCCCGAAGGCCGCGACGAACACGTCGCGCGCGGGTGCGGCGCGCCCTCGCGGTCGTTAATGAATGACTGTTCATTCGCCCGCCTGGGCAGCCGCACCCCATCCGAGGAGACCCGCGTGAGCTCGACCAAGTTCACCGCCGACATCGAGGACATCCACTTCGTCTTGTTCGACCAGCTCGATCTGGCGGGCGCGCTGAAGGAGATCCCGAAGTACGCGGACTTCGACCGTGACACCTGTGAGACGCTCGTCGGCGGCGCGTACGACCTCGCGCGCGAGGTGTTGGCGCCGATCAACGGCCCCGGCGACCGGATCGGCTGCTCCGTCGACGGCGACGGCAACGTCACCACGCCCCCCGGCTTCAAGGAGGCGTGGAACGCCATGGCCGAAGGCGGCTGGATGGCGGTGAGCGCGCCGCCCGAGGTGGGCGGCACCGGCGCGCCGGCGGCGATCGCGCTCGCGACGACGGAGCTGTTCTCGGGCGCCGCGATGGCGTTCCAGATGTACCCGGGCCTCACCGGCGCGGCGGCGCGGGTCATCCACCCGTTCGGCCCCCCCGGCCGCAACAAGGAGGTCGCGGCCAAGATGTTCGCTGGTGAGTGGGCGGGCACCATGTGCCTCACCGAGGCCGACGCGGGGTCGTCGGTCGGCGACAACCGTTGCCGCGCGTGGCCGGTCGGCGACGGCGTCTTCGAGCTCGAAGGCGAGAAGATCTTCATCAGCAGCGGCGACCACGACCTCGCCACGAACATCTGCCACCTCGTCCTGGCCAAGCTGCCGGACGCCGAGGCCGGCACCAAGGGCCTGAGCCTATTCCTCGTCCCGAAGTTCTGGTTCGACCTGGACCTCGAGCTCAAGGAGCGCAACGGGGCCTACGTCGTGTCGATCGAAGAGAAGATGGGCATCCACGGCAGCGCCACGTGCGTGCTCGCGCTCGGTAAGCGTGGGCCGTGCCGCGGCTGGATGATCGGCAATCCAGGCGAAGGCATGGAGCTGATGTTCCACATGATGAACGAGGCGCGCATCGGCGTGGCCCTGCAGGGGCTGTCCACCGCGGCCGCGGCGTACCAATACAGCCGGTCGTACGCCCACGAGCGCGTTCAGGGCACCTCGATCAAGGACTTCAAGGACGCCAACGCGCCGCGGGTCCCGATCGTGTCGCACCCCGACGTGCGCCGGATGTTGATGTTCCAGAAGGTGCACGTCGAGACCATGCGGTCGCTCATCTACCGGATGGGGCACCGGCTCGACATGGCGGAGTCGTCGGGAGACCGCGCCGCAGGCGAGAAGCTGCGGGGCCAGATCGACCTGATGGTGCCGGTCCTCAAGGCGTACTGCACCGACGTCGGGTTCGACGTCGCGGTCACCGCGGTCCAGATCTTCGGTGGGTACGGATACATCGGGGAGTACCCGGTCGAACAGCTCGTCCGCGACGGCAAGATCATGTCGATCTACGAGGGCACCAACGGCATCCAGGCGATGGACCTGCTCGGCCGCAAGATGCGCATCGGATCCGGCGCCCTCTTCATGGAGTGGATGCAGGACGTCCAGAAGCTGCTCGCCAAGGCATCGAAGGAGGGCTTCGACAGCGAGGCCGACGCGATCGGCAAGGCGGTCAACGCGCTCGCCGCGAGCGCGATGCACCTCGGGGGCCTCGGCATGCAGCGCCGGCTCGACGCCGCGATGGTGCAGGCGGTGCCGTTCCTGCGCACGTTCGGGACGATCGCGCTCGCGGTCGAGGCGGTAGTGCAAGCGCGCGTCGCGCAGCGCCTGATCGCCGAGCGCGGCGAGACCGAGCTGCTGGTCGGCAAGCTGCTGAACCTGCGGTTCTACGTGCGCAACATCCTCCCGTCCGCGGTCGCGACCGCGAAGGCGATCCAGACCGCGGACGAGACCTGCCTCGACCCTCGGCTGTTCCAGGGCGCGTCGTAGCTCGGCGCGGTTGAACGCCCGGCGCCGCGGAGCATCGCTCCGGGCGCCGTTTGTTAGCTTCGCGTGAGGATCTGCCCGTGGTGCGCATGATCGCCGGCCGCGCGATTGCCGGCGCCGTGCGTCGCGATAGCGTCCGAGCATGATCAAGCACCTGCCGTTGTTGGGTCTCATCGGCTGCGGTCCGGTCACCCTCATCGACCTCACGGACGACTACGCGTTGTCGTTCGCGGGAGATGGCTGCGCGCACGCGGTCGCGACCGAGCCGCTGCCGCTCAGGTCGGCCATCACCATCGAGGCGTTCGTGCGCGGCGATCCCGCGCCCTCGCACCCGACGGGCGTCATCTTCGCCTTCTCGAACCAGCTCTTGTTGTGGTCGTCGTGGTCCCAGCTCGGGTGGACGACCGGCCTCGTGCAGCCGATCGAGGGCATCGTCGCGAACACGACCATCCAAGACGGCGAGCGGCACCACGTCGCGGCCGTGTGGGACCTGTACGGCACGTCGTTGTACGTGGACGGCCAATTGTTGGCGTCTGGGGCGCTCGAGATGCCACGCGGGGGCAGCGAGATCCACATCGGGTGCCAGGCGGGCGACCGCGAGGGCTTCGACGGCATCATCGACGAGCTGCGCATCAGCACGGTGGCCCGCTACCAAAACGACTTCGAGGCGCCGACCGCGGCGCTCGGCTACGACGAAGAGACGTTCGCCCTGTGGCACTTCGACACCGGCTCCGGACCGATCGCGTTCGACGAGTCCGAGCGGCTCGACGCGCGCATCGGCGGCGACGTCGAGTGGGTGGCCGGGCTCGTGCGCGCCGAGGGAGCCACGGCGGAGACCGCAGCGGCACCCTGACCTTTGCTCCTGGTGATCCGAAGCGCTCCTATGCGTCACTCGCGCGCGCGCCGCGTGCTCCCGACCCACGAACCGCTTATGGACGGGCCCGCTTGGAGGTCGTCATGGTGCGCCGCCCCGTGGTCCAGCACCCGTTGCCGGGCCCGAAGGCCGCAGCGCTGATCGCGCTGTCCGAGCAGCACGTCACGACGTCGTATACGCGCGACTACCCGCTGGTCGCCGCGAGCGGCGCCGGCTGTTGGATCACCGACCCCGACGGCAACGAGTTCCTGGACCTGACGTCGGGCATCGCGGTCACGTCGACCGGCCACTGCCACCCCGAGGTGGTCGAGGCGATCAAGCAGCAGGCCGACAAGCTGCTGCACATGTCCGGGACGGACTTCTACTACCCGGTGCAAGCGCAGCTCGCGGCCAAGCTCGCGGAGCAAGCTCCGGTTCGGGGCGGCCACCCGCGCGTCTACTTCGGCAACTCGGGCACCGAGGCGAACGAAGCGGCGCTCAAGCTCGCGCGCTGGCACACGCGGCGGCCGTACCTCGTCTCGTTCTACAACGGCTTTCACGGCCGCACGATGGGCGCGTTGTCGCTCACTACGTCCAAGGTGCGGCAGCGCGAGGGCTTCGGGCCGCTGCTGCCGGGCGTATTCCACACGATCTACCCCGACCCGTACCGGATGGGAGGCGACGCGGCAGCCACACGCGCCGCGATCGAACACCTCCGCGGGCTGTTCGCCACCGTGCTCCCGGCCAACGAGGTAGCCGCGATCTTCATCGAGCCGATGCAGGGCGAGGGCGGCTACATCACCCCGCCCGACGCGTTCTTGCACGAGCTGCGCGCCTTGTGCGACGCGCACGGCATCCTCCTCGTCTTCGACGAGGTGCAGACCGGCATGGGCCGCACCGGGCGTATGTGGGCGAGCGAGCACTCGGGTGTACAGCCCGACATCGTCACCTGCGCGAAGGGCATCGCGTCGGGGCTCCCGCTCTCCGCGATGATCGCGTCGGCGGAGCTGATGCGCTGGCCGCCCGGCGCGCACGCGTCGACGTTCGGCGGCAACCCGATCGCGTGCGCCGCCGCCCTGAAGACGATCGAGCTGCTCGACGGCGGGCTGATCCAGAACGCCGACGCGGTCGGCGCCCACCTTCGGGCCGCGCTGACCCACCTCGTCGGCGCGCACCCCAACGTCGCCGAGGTCCGCGGGCGGGGCTTGTGGGTCGGCGTCGAGCTGGTCAAGTCGCGTGAGACCAAGGAGCGCGCGCCCGCGCTGCGCAACGCCGTCATCCAGGCCTGCTTCGAGCGCGGCTTGTTGTTGCTCGGCTGCGGCACCAACACGGTCCGCTTCGCGCCCGCCCTCACGCTGACCCACGACGAAGCGAGCGTGGCCGCAGAGATCTTCGCAGATGCGCTAACGGCCACCGCCGCGCGCCACGCCTGACCCTGGCACAACGGAGCTACCATGGCCTTCGATGGTGTTGATTTCTACAAGATCGACGACCTCCTCACCGAAGAGGAGGTGCAGATCCGAGACACCGTGCGCGGCTGGGTGGACGACAACGTCATCCCGATCATCGAGAAGCACGCCCGCGAGGGCACCTTCCCGATGCACCTCGCGCGCCAGATGGGCGAGATGGGCTTCCTCGGCGCCAACCTCGAGGGCTACGGCTGCCCCGGCCTGAGCAACGTCGCGTACGGCCTCATTTGCCAGGAGCTCGAGCGCGGCGACTCCGGCATCCGGTCGTTCTGCTCGGTCCAGGGCTCGCTCGTCATGTTCCCGATCCACGCGTACGGCACGGAGGAGCAGAAGCAGAAGTGGCTCCCGCGGCTCGCCTCCGGTGAGGCGATCGGCTGCTTCGGCCTGACCGAGCCCGACCACGGCTCGAACCCGTCGGGCATGATCACGCGCGCCGAAGACAAAGGGGACCACTACCTGCTCAACGGCGCCAAGATGTGGATCACCAACGGCACGCTGGCCGACGTGGCCGTGGTGTGGGCGAAGCTCGACGGCGTGATCCGCGGCTTCCTCGTCGAGCGCGGCATGCCGGGGTTCAGCGCGCCCGAGATGCACGGCAAGCACAGCTTGCGCGCGAGCGTCACGTCCGAGCTCGTCTTCCAGGACGTGCGCTTGCCGAAGGAGAACATCCTCCCCGGCGTGACGGGCTTGAAGGGCCCGCTGTCGTGCTTGACGAACGCCCGCTACGGCATCTCGTGGGGCGCGCTCGGGGCCGCGATGGCCTGCTTCGACTCGGCCCGCAAGTACTCGGTGTCGCGCATCCAGTTCGGCAAGCCGATCGCGTCGTTCCAGCTCGTCCAGGACAAGCTGGCGTTCATGCTGCGCGAGATCACGAAGGGCCAGCTGCTCGCGTGGCGCCTCGGCCGGCTCAAGGACGAGCACCGCCTCGAGCCCGCGCAGGTCAGCCTGGCCAAGATGAACAACGTGCAGATCGCCCTGCAGATCGCGCGCACCGCCCGCGAGATCCACGGCGCGAACGGCATCCTCGATGAGTACCCGGTGATGCGCCACATGGCGAACCTCGAGTCCGTCTACACGTACGAGGGCACGCACGACATCCACAACCTCGTGCTCGGTCAGTGGATCACGGGGATCGCGGCCTACAGCTAGACTCGAGCACCGATCGGGTAGCGTGCCCGTGCCCGTGCCCGCCTTGAGTAGAACAGCGTGGCGCGGGCCGCGGCTGCGTTGTCTGTAATCCCTTGTATCGGATATTCGGCGTCCCGCGCGCGCGGCCGCGGCGTTCGTGCGCTAACTGCCGTCTTTGGGCACTCGCTCCCGTCGCGCGCTCGCCGGTCCCGCGCGACGGTCGTCCAACGGCGGTTCGAGGGGATCATGCTGCCTGCTGAAGAGATCCAGCCCACCGCACCGATCAGCGGCACGGTGGTGTGGTTGCACGGGCTAGGCGCCGATGGCCACGACTTCGTGCCGGTGGCTCCGCTGTTGTGCCGCCCAGACCTGCGCTTCGTGTTCCCGCACGCGCCCCGCCGCCGGGTGACCATCAACGGCGGGTACCTGATGCGCGCGTGGTACGACATCCGGTCGATGGAGCGGGGCAGCGATCGGGAGGACCCCGCCGACATCGCGGCGTCGCACGCCGACCTGGTGGCGCAGCTCGACCGAGAGGTCGCTCGCGGCGTGCCCCCCGAGCGGATCGTACTCGCCGGGTTCAGCCAAGGAGCCGCGATGGCGCTCCACACCGGGCTGCGCTACCCGCGCCGCCTCGCCGGGCTCGTCGCGTTGTCCGGGTACCTCGTGCTCGAACACGCGCTCGACGCCGAGGCGCACGCTGCGAACGCCGCCACGCCCCTGTTCATCGGCCACGGCGACCGCGACGACGTCGTGCCGGTCGAGGCGGGGCACGCCACGTTCGCCCGGCTGCGCACGGGCCGGCCCGCGGACTACCACGGCTACGTGATGGGGCACGAGGTCAACACCCAAGAGATCGTGGACCTGGGACAGTGGCTGGCGCGCTGGTTGCCGGCGCCCGACGCCGAGACCCGCCGCGGCTGACCGCCGCTGCGTTCACCGCGGCGCGTCACGCACCAGCGTCGACGATCGTACCGCACGCCGGGCACGCCGTCGGGCGGTGCACCACACGATCGAACGCGGCGCCGCACGCACCACACCTGGCAGGCTTCGTCGCCAGCCCGCCGGCGCGGGAGGCGTAGATCCACCCCTCGTCCCATGCGAGCCGCCCGGGGGCCGGCTTGACCAGGGCAACGATGTCGCGCACGACGTCGACCGAAACTCCGACCTCGTCGGCGAACGGTCGGACCTCGACCGCCCCACGCGCGTGGAGCAACGCCGACAACAACTCGGCCATCGCGGCGAGCGCAGACGGGGTGTGCACGACGCCGCGCGCACGATCCACCACGAACCGGAGACCGGTCGGCGTGCGGTACCGCTGCAGCCAGGCCTCCGCGTCGGGCGGACCGAGGCCGAGCGCCTCGGTGGCCTCCGCGAGCGGGAGGGACGCGCGCCCGGCGATGCGCGCGACAAACGGCTGAACACGAGCTTCGTCGCGATACGTTCGCAGGTCTTCGCGCAGCCTCAGGCCCATCAAGAACGGCAAGATCGCGACGACCGTAGCCACCGGAAGGCACAAGCATGTGCCTCCGCCACCGTGGTACGGCGCGTGTTCACCGACCGACTTCAGGTAGACGGCGACCTCGAGCGTCGCCGCGGCCGCCACCAACATCGCGGGGCCCGTCACCGCGACGACCAGCCGCGGTACGGGCCGCCGCTCGACCAGCGCGGCGACCGGGAGCAGCACCCCGAGCGGCGTGAGCCCGAACGCCGCGAACATCATCAACTGGAAGCCGATGCCCTCGTACGGCGTTTGACCCACCGCAGACAGCAGCCCGAGGAGCACGGCGCCGACGAGCCAAACGGCCGCGACGGCACCGACCATGAACGTACGGCTCGACGGCGTCACCGGACCTCCAGCCCAATCGTTAGCGTGGCCGCTCCTCCGACGCCGGGGCCACCCGAGGCGCGGGCGGAAGCCGAGCCGGCCCAGTCGTGCGACCCGACGTCGACGCTGCGCGACGCCGCCGGGCCGCCACCGCAGCGAGCATGACGATCCACCCGGGCCGGACGCCGCCAGCGGCGCACCCACACACCTTGCCGGACGCGCCCGTCTCGCCGACCGGCGGGGCACCCGTTCGGCCCGTCTCGGTGGGGGCGACCGAGTCGCTCGGCGCGTCGCTGTCTTCGGCCGGAGCGGTGTCGGTGGGGCGCCCCGTGTCGACGCCCCCGGTCTCGACCGGGCCCCCCGTCTCTACCGGCGCCCCGGTGTCGCCCGTGTCGACGGGCTCCTCGACGACGCGCGCCGCGGACGCGACCGCGCCCGACACGACCAGCGCGAACGGCTGCGCCGCCATCGGCAACGCATACGCGCGGGCCACCACCCGCCACCTCCCGGCCGTCGGCGCCGCGACGATCACCTGCTCGACGTTGTTACGCCGATCCGCGACCTTCGCCGCCGGCACCGACACGCCGCCATCGAGCGCGTTCCCAAGGTAGATCGTACCCTCCGGGCCGATCACCACCAAGTCGAGGTCGTGCACGAGGTGGGTCGCGGCGAGCGGCGTCGACGGCCAGTCGGACCACACCAACGTGACCTTGAGCCGGTCGGAGTCGGCGACGACGTCGACGTCGTAGGCGACCTCCTCGTCGATCGACACGATCACGCCGGTGTCGTCGACGAACAGCGCGCGCGAGCCGCCGGGCAACGGGAGCGCGTCGGCGAGCTGGATCCTGCCCCACCCTTGCCCTGTCGACGGGATCGGGGCGGTCTCCTCCTCCATCGGCGTCGCGCTGTGGATCAGCACCGCCTTGACCAGCGCCGCGGTCGGCTCGAACCCACGCGCGGGGTCAGGCGCGCCGTCCGGGTAGTACCCGTCCACGAAGTACTGGCGGACGAGCACCGCCATGCCCGCTGCGCCCGGCGTCGCCATCGACGTGCCGCTCATGGTGCGCGACTCGCACGATGGCGTCGACACGTCCCCGTCGTTGTCGGCCGACTCGATGCCCTGACCCGGGAACGCCACGTCCGGCTTGACGCGCCCGTCGTTCGTCGGCCCCCGACTCGAGAAGTTCGCCAACGCCCCCGCGCCCTCCCCGCCCCGCGTCGCCGCGACCGACAGCACGTTCTTTGCGGTAGACGGGTTGCCGACCGTGTTGTCGAGCGGTCCCGTGTTTCCAGCCGCGAACGCCACGAAGAACGTAGGGTGGTCCCACACGAACGCGTCGAGGTCCATGCACGCGTCGGTGTAGATCGCGACGTCGTCGACGCCTTGGACGTCCCCCCACGAGTTGCTGTGCACGCGCGCGCCTTGGGCGTACGCCTGGTCGAGCACCCCGTCCAGCTCGGTCACCGGGCAACCAAGCGCGATCATGTCGGTGCAGAGCGGATCGTAGACGTACCCGCCGTCTTGGATGACGAGGCTCGCCGCGGGCGCCATCCCGTCTCCCGGGTCCCAAGCGCCGATCGTGCCACCGTCGCCGGCCAGCGTGCCTGCCACGTGCGTCCCGTGGTCGTACGTGTCCCACGCGAGCGGATCCGAAGGGTCTTCTTCGGCCCACAAGAAGTCGACCGCGCGCAGCTTCCGATGGCTGGGGTCGACCGACACGTCTGCGGGGCCGACCGCGAGCGGCAACCCCCGCGCGGGGTCGTCGAACGCGCAGTGGTCGGCGTCGATGCCCGAGTCGAGGATCGCGGCGATCTGGCCCTGTCCGAGCAGGCCGGCGTCATAGAGCGGCGTCGCGCCGCCCCCTCCGAGGCCGACCTGCCCGACGCTCGCGGTGCGCGCGTTGCCGAGGCGCCGCGGATACCGTCGGATGATCCAGGCGACATCGGGGCGAGCCGACAGCCGGTCGCGCGCGACGACCACCTCCGCGGCGTCGCCGGTGAGCACGACCCGCTCCGGGCTGGCGCCGGCGACCGACAGCCCAGCCTGGGCCGCGGCGCTCGTGAAGGCCACGACGTCCGCGTGCGGCGCCAGCCCGACGACCACCGCGACCCGCCCCTCGTCGCCGCGGAGCGCACGCACGCCCGGGCCCACGCGAGACGCCGCGTCCAACGCGGATGTGGTCGCGCCCGCGATGGGCACACGCCCACGACCGGTCACGATCCACGACGTCGGCCCGCGCGGCCCGACGATGGTGAGGCCCGACGCCTCGATCGCGGCGCGGTCCGGCGGACCTGCGGGCCGATGCAGGTCGAGCACCCGCAGGCCATCGGGCTCCGTGGCGCATGACGACAAGAAGATCCCAGACAACCAAAGGATTCGCGCCACGCCCGCCTCCACCCGCACCCGTGCGTCACGCCGGGAGCATGGACCCCACGAGGATCAACAACCACAGCGCACCAAACACGATGACCGCGACGATGAACGGAGCCCCGATCCGCTCCCCGCGATCCCGATTCGGCGCCACGTGATCGAGCACGCGGTTCATCTCGGCCTGCGCCCGAACCAGGACGAGGCCGCGCAGGAACGCGATGCCGACCGGGACCCCGATGTCCAACAAGAACCCGTACGTCTCGGAGGCGGTGGCGCGGGAGTACACATTCTCTACGATAAGGAGCACGACGTACAGGGTCGCGATGCTCGATGTGTCCGCGGGCGTCAACCCCGCCTTGGTCGCCTCCTCTCGCACGTCCGTCATCAGCCGGTGCGTGAAGAAGACCTGGAACAACGCACGGGCCCACGGGATGATGTCCGCGCCGAGCTGGCGCCGACGCCGATACTGCACAAACATCCAGTACATCGAATACAGACCAAACGTCAGCGGCATCAGCACGCCAACCTTCCACTCCGGAACGGCCACGAACGGCAGCGCGTCGTCGTCCAGCGACCGACGGTCCTCCGTCGCGGGAGGCGCGAACGGGTTCGAGGATGACGGTGGGACGTCCGTGTCCATGGGTCTGCCTCCGATTTCGGAGCGCGGATCCTACCCGATCGATCATCCCGTCGCGACGATCCACGCGGCGCCGACCGCGGCGACGAGCGCCCCACCTACTTGCACGGGGCGCAGACGCTCACCGAGGAACAGCGCCGCGAGCCCGAGCATGTAGACCGTCGCCGACTGGTTGAGCACCGCCGACAGCGACGCATCCGCCCACTTGTACCCGCCCAACCACAACAACATCGAGACGTACGCCCCAAGGACCGCCGCCGGCACGAGCGTGCGCCACTCCGGGCTGGGGCGGAACACGGAGAGCGTCGGACGGAGCGCTCCCCGGGAGGCCAACCACGCCGATTGGACGATCAACCCGATCAGCAGGCGACTGGCCGTCACCTCGACGAGCCCCGAGCGCGCGAGCACCGGCTTGGCGAGCACGACCCCGAGCGCGTTGCAGAGCACCGCGGCCGCGACGATGCCGAGCCCGACGACCTCCTCCCGACGCCGGAGCCGCCACGCGCCGCGCTGGATCGTCGCCATCGCCAAGCCCACGACGACCAGCCCAGCGCCCGCCAGGAACCACAGCGTCGGCGCCTCACCGAGCACGAGCCAGGCCGCGAGGACGACGAACGGCGCGTACAGCGTGTCCACGATCGCCACCTTGGACGCGTCGACACGGGCCAGCCCGAAGAACAGCAGCGTGTCGGCGACCGCGAGCCCGAGCAGCGCGCTGGCGACGAGCAGCAGCCAGTCCCCGACCGGCCGACCCACGGGGAGCGGCGCCCCGGTCGCCACGAGCGTCACGACCAGCAAGGCCAGCGCCAGGCTGTTCTTGAACAGGTTCATCGAGGCGGCGGGCACGTTCGTCTGCTTGTACAAGATGAGCGCGACCGACCAGACGAGCGGCGCGGCCAGGCTGCAGATCTCGCCCGCGTACGGGAACGGCATCGACCCTCCGCGGGCGCAGCTCGTATCGCCGCCAGCAGACGACGTCCGGCGCGCCGAGCCCTACGGAACGGGGGCGCGCGCGCAGCACCCGAGACGTCTGGCGTCCAGGCGACGCCGACGCCGACGCCGACACCGACGCGCACGCGCGCGTGTCATGACCGCGTCGCGTACACTGCGGACCGCCGCCGGGAGGCTCCGATGTGGATGACGCTGATGCTCGCGTGTTTCCAGGAGAAGGAGACCGCCGCCGCCGCCCCGGCGTCGTCGGCGTTGGCGGCGGCGACCCAATGGGACGGCCACCACACCTGGGCGCGGTGGGACACCACCGGTGAGCAGACCTGCGGGACGACGTGGCACGCCTCCGGGCCAGCGAGCTGGGACGAGGCGGCGGGTGAGGCCACCGCCGAGCTCACGTTGACCCTGGAAGGCGCCACGGGCGACCCGTGCTTCGAAGCCGCGGCCGCCCGCGTGGTGCTGGCGGAGGGGGCGGGCGGCTGGTCCGGCTCCGTGGTGATGATGGACGCGTCGGGCGCCACCGTGAACGACTGCTCGGTCGAAGCGACCGTCGACGACGCCGCTCATGAGCTCGCCTACGCGACCCCCGACGACGTGGACGCCTACAGCGACCGCGACGTGTGCGTCGGCGCGCTCTACTTGTTGTAGGCGCTCACGGCCACCGCGTCGGCGCGAGCGTGCGTCTCCCCGTCGGTTCATGACGAACGGCCCCCCACCCGCGAGATCGGCCACGGTGGCCCGGGCTTTCCGCGCGTGGGATCGCGTGGTCTGGGTGGGCCGCGGTGGTCTGGCCTTCGCTCGTAGGGGCGCGATTCATCGCGCCCGCGCACCCGCGAGATCCGCTACGGTGGTCCTGGCCCTGCGCACGTGCGGTCGCGTGGTCTGGGGGCCGCGGTGGTCCGGCCTTCGCTCGTAGGGGCGCGATTCATCGCGCCCGCGCACCCGCGATAACCGCTACGGTGGCCCAGGCTTTCCGCGCGTGGGGTCGCGTGGTCTGGGGGCCGCGGTGGTCCGGCCTTCGCTCGTAGGGGCGCGATTCATCGCGCCCGCGCACCCGCGAGATCCGCCACGGTGGGTCTGGGGGCCGCGGTGGTCCGGCCTTCGCTCGTAGGGGCGCGATTCATCGCGCCCGCGCACCCGCGATATCCGCCACGGTGG
>CAIUDO010000548.1 GCA_903897935.1 uncultured Pseudomonadota bacterium | reverse complement strand
GAACCCCCAGTACGAAGGCGAAGACGCCAACGGGGTCGCGGTCACGGGCAACATCTACGATCTGTCCGGGGTCGAGCCCGCGTTCTACATCAACGCCCAGAAGGGCGAAGCGTCGGTGGTCATCCCCGACGAAGGCGACACCACCGATCAGATCCTCTACTACTACAACCTCCCCGGCCGGCCGATCGTCTACATCGCGCACTCGAACCTCGTCGCCGAGGGCGAGACGGTGCTGACCGAGCCGCAGCTCTACGACCTGGGCAACGCGCTCGACGCGATCCACAACTACTTCTACCCGGTGTACGGCACCGCCGGCGGGTTCTACGCGATGGACACCGAGTGGAAGCTGGTCGACGGTCTGATCGAGATGAAACAAGCGAGGCCGTACCCCGGCTGGAGCGCCGACGAATGAGCCGCATGCCCCTCTTGCTCACCGTGTTGATCGCGTGTGGTGGCAAAGACGCGCCCGAGACGGCGCCCCCGACCACCCCTACCGAGACCGGAGCGCCGCCCACCGAGTCGGAGACGGAGAGCGAGCCCGTCGAGACGGCGGATCCGAGCGTGGTCCCGCTCGACGGGGTGTGCACGTTCGCGTCGCGGTGGGGCAGCTTCTACGTCGACGAGACCCTCGACTACGCCTACGTCACCGGAGTCGTCAACGACGGCGTCGTGCCGATCTCGATCCTCACGAACGTCACTTCGGACGGCGAGTGCACCATCTGGCGCCGCGAGAACCCGTACTGCAGCCCGTCGTGTGAGCCCGGGTTTACCTGTGACTTCGACGGCACCTGCATCCCGTACCCCGTCGGACAGGACATCGGCACGGTCACCGTCGACGGTCTGGTGCAACCGAGCTCGATGGAGCCGCTGCAGCCCGGCAACACCTACTTCGACGTGACTTTGCCGAACCCGCCGTGGGCCCCGGGCGACCTCGTCACGCTCGACATCGAAGGGGGCGTGTTCGAACCGGTTCGCCTACACGGCGTCGCGCCGGAGCCGCTCGACGTGGTGAGCTCCTCGTGGGCCATCCAGCAAGGGCAACCCTTCACGTTGGCGTGGGACCCACCCGAAGACGGCGCGCGCACCGAGGTGGTGTTGTCGTTGTCGATCGATCTGCACGGTGTCACGCCGTCTTCGGTCGAGTGCCGCTTCGCGGACGACGGCGAAGGCACGGTGTCGGCCAGCGTGCTCGAGACGCTCATGGGCTACGGGATCACCGGCTTCCCGATGGGCAACGTGGTCCGCCGCACCGCCGACTCGGCGCCCATCGGCGGCGGCTGCGTCGACCTGATCGCGTCGTCGACCCGCTTCGGCGACGTCACGATCGAAGGCTACACGCCGTGCAACCGCGACGAGGAGTGTCCGAAGGGTCAGACCTGCAACGAGGAGCTCCAACGGTGCGAATGACCTACGCCTCAGCGATGGTGATGCTGGTCGCGTGCGCTCCCGAGCCGGAGGGAGGCCCGCCGGACCGAAGGAACGTGCCCGATCCGGTGCCGCCAACGGAGACCGGGGCCCCGCCCGACACGGAAGAGACGGAAGACAGCGAGACCGTGCCGTTCGACTGTGATGTGTTGCCCGAGGCGCCGATCAGCAGCTACATCATGGACGAGGTGCGCGCGTACCACGGCATCGGGTTCGACGACGACGGCAACCTCATCGGGTTCGACGGCTCCCGCTCGCTGATGAAGGCCCCCTACGACGGCGTGTCCACCTTGTTCATCCCTGGAATGAGCTGGGTCGAGCAGATCGACCGGCTACCAGACGGTGACTTCGCCGTCGCCGAGCCGGGCGCGGATCGCCTCACCCGCGTCACCCCGGACGGCCCAACCAGCGCGATCGCCACTGGCGTCGGTTGGCTGTATGG
>CAIUDO010000547.1 GCA_903897935.1 uncultured Pseudomonadota bacterium | reverse complement strand
GACCGCCGCGTCGGCGGCGGGGCCGGCGGCATTACACACGATCAGCAGCGCCTCGTTGGCGTCGGGATACAACACGATGCGGGCCAGCCACATCGTGTTCGAGCCGTCGTGCGCCAGCCGCCGCCCATCGGCTCCGTCCGACACCCCCCACCCGGCCGCGTAGCCGTCGACCGGGGTGTGCAAGCGGGACCACGCTTCGGCCGGCAAGAACGACGTGTCGCCTCGGGCCCCAGCGAGGTGCAGGCTCGCGAACCTCGCCCACGACGTGAGCGTGGTGTGCAACCCCCCCGCGGGGCCGAACGCCGGAGGGTTGTCGGCCCCCCGACCCGGATCCACCGGCGTCCAGCCGCCTCCGGCCGCCCGGTGGCCGACGGGACTGCCCGCGCCCGGCGCGCCGAACCCGACGTCTACCGCGCCGATCGGGGTGAGCAGCTCGTCTACGAGCCGCCGCTCGTACGGAGCCCCGCCCCGCGCCTCCAGCATCGCCCCGACGATGATGTACCCGAGGTTGCTGTACGCGAACCACCCCACAGCGCCCGGGGGCTCCGACAAGACGCTGGTGAGCAACCCGCGCCGCGTCGCGTCCGGCGGGTCCGGCGTCGCCAGCATGCGGAGCATCCATGGCGTGCTCGGGTTCGCGGCGACACCCCCGGTGTGGGTGAGCAGGTGCATCACGGACACGTCGCGCCAGCCCGGGTCGGGGTCGAGCTCGGCGAGCACCTCCCCGACGGTGTCGTCCCACGACGCCCGGCCAGCGGCGACGTCGCGGGCGTACAACGTGGCGGTCATCGCCTTGGTGTTCGACCCGAGGTGCCACCGGTCGTCGCGCTGCGCCAGCTCGGAACCTCCGACGCGCCTGACCCCCACGACGCCGATGCCGACGATCTCGTCGCCCCGCACCCGCGCCGCGCCGAGCGCCGGCACGCGGTGACGCTCCAGCACCGGGGCGAGCAACGGCGCGAGGTCGACGGCGCCGCTCGGAGCCGGCGCCTGCGCAGGAGGCGCCGGCGCGGGCACCTCGAGCAGGCCGGAGCAGCCGAGCAGCACGAGCACGAGCGCGGAGCACGTCAGGTGGCGGATCATGGCGCCCACGTAACGCGGCGCTCCGATCGGCGGTCGCGGGTGTGGTCCCGCGCGCGCTGCACGAGGTGGACGCTTCCATCGCTCCCGCTGGTCGCGTCGGGCCGCCGGGTCGTCCCGCCGCGCGTCGTACGCGAGCTCGCGCTGCAGCTTCCGCCACGCCGCGAACCGCTCCTCCCGCACCTCCCCGCCGTCCACCGCGGCCCGCAGCGCACAGCCGGGCTCCTGGTCGTGCGCGCAGTCGCGGAACCGACACCGCCCGACCAGCGCGTCGATCTCGGGGAACACCGACTCCAGGCTCGCTTCGTCGACGAGCCCGAGCGTCCGCACGCCGGGGTTGTCGAGCAGCCACCCGCCGTTCGGGAGCCGGTAGAGGTGGCGCGCCGTGGTGGTGTGGCGCCCCCGGCCGTCAGAAGCGCGGACCTCGCCGGTCTCCGCCGCCGCGCTGCCGACGAGCGCGTTGAGCAGCGTGGACTTGCCAGCGCCGGAGAGCCCCAACAACGCGGCGGTCTCCCCCGGGCCGACGGTCGCGAAGAGCTCGGACAGGCCGTCGCCGCCGAGCGCGTGCACGGCGATCGACGGCAGCCCGAGCCGCGCGGCGACCGCGGCGACCTCGCACGGATCCGCGAGGTCGCGCTTGGTGATGACGACGGTCGCCGGCACGTCGGCGTCCGCGCACAGCGCCGCCCACCGCTCCAGGCGGCGCGCGTTCGGGTCGGTCGCCGCCTGGCACACCCAGGCGATGTCGAGGTTCGCGGCGACCCACTGCACGCCGTCGCCGGGGTCGCGTCGTCGCAGCGCGTTGCGACGGTCGAGCCGGCGCGTCGCGATCAGGGGGTCGCCGGGGGTGGTGACGACCCAGTCCCCGACGATGACGCGGTCCACACGATCGCGCAGCGGGCCTGCGATCAGCGCGGCGCGCACGCCGTCTGCGGTGGCGAGCCGCAGGTGGCCATGGGCCTCGAACACGACCCGGCCGACGGGCAGGGTCTCGAGCTCGTCGAGGGTGAGCTGGGACAAGAGGTCAGGGCCGAAGCCCATCGAACGAAGGTGGTTCACAGCAATTTCCGGGCGCACGAGGGGAGCACCCGCCCGCGCACGAGCAGAGCTCAGCGCGGGCGGAACGAGCCGCAGACGCGCCGTCGCCGTCGCCAGAGGTCGACCTCGGAGGCACCCGCGCGAGCGCACGCCTCGCGCGGGGCGAAGCGAACACCGTCACGTTGCCGCGAACCGACCTGGGTCAGCGCCCGATGCGTTGGGCGGAGCCAGACGAGTTGGACACAGTCATCGGTACCTCCAGCGCAGACCCGCGGTTCATACTCGCTCGGGCCGAGACGCGCCAACGCGGGGCGCGACGGCCTCCCACGCCGCGTCCAGCACGCCCGCCGCGCGGTGGAACGCGATCGCCGCGAACCCGTGCGCGAGCACCGCCTCGACCGGCGGGACCTCGCCCGTGTAGTAGATCCAGCAACGGCGGCTCGTCCCCCAATACTCGAGGAAGATACCCAACCCTGCTCCAGCGACCATCAGCAGCGTGTCGCGACGCCGGGTCTGCCCCGTCGCCGCGACGCCGACCATCAGCACGAGCACGACCTGCGTCCACGACAGGTGCACCGACGGCCACACGAACCGCGCCATCACCACGACGAACGCCGGCACCATGAGCCAGTACGCGGCGGTGGTCGGCGCGCGCTCGGGCACCACGCGCTCGAGCGCGCGCGCGAGGCGGTCGATCGTGAGGGCGGCGACCGGCCACGCCGGGAGGATCCAGATCGGCGGGCGCTCGGCCGTGAAGTAGCGCCAGAGCTCGGTTTGTGTGCCCCACGCCTCGATCACGAGCCCGCCGCCGAACCCGACCGCGACGATGAGCAGGTCGCGCCGGACCTCGATGCCCCAGCACAACGTCGCGGTCATGAACAGCCAGATGCCCGCCAACAACCAGTCCATTCCGCGAGACAGGTCGATGAGGTGGTTCCAGCGCGCCGCGACGCCGACATACAACGTGGCCAGGGTGACGAGCGCGATCACGCTCCGTCGGTCGTATCCAGCCGCCAGCGCCCGCAGACGTGCCACGCCGTGCCTCCGCGAGCCGGCTATCGCGCTGCGGCGGCGCCGCGCCGCGTTAACGGGCGACGATGCTCCCCCTCGTCGGCATCATCATGGGGTCCCAGTCGGACTGGGAGACCCTCCGCCCCGCCAGCGTCACGCTCGACGCGCTCGGCGTGCCCCACGAGACCCGCGTGGTCTCGGCCCATCGCACCCCAGACCTGCTGTTCTCGTACTGCGAGTCGGCGCGATCACGAGGTTTGAAGGTGATCATCGCCGGAGCGGGCGGCGCTGCGCACCTGCCCGGCATGGCCGCCGCGAAGACCCCG
>CAIUDO010000546.1 GCA_903897935.1 uncultured Pseudomonadota bacterium | reverse complement strand
CGAACTTGGACGAGATGGACTCGCCGAGGAGCGTGAGGGCCGCGATGATGACGACGGCGATGAGGGCCGCGATCAGGCCGTACTCGATGGCGGTGGCGCCGGTCTCTTCACGAACGAAGCGAGCGATCATGGTCATGTCTCCAGAGGGGTGCGGCCAACAGCAGCGTCGGCGAACGCGTCATCATGATCGGACACGCGCGCGCCGCACACAAGCCCCGGCGGGAAATTTTCTTCAGCGCTCACCCCGCGGAGCCGTCGAGATCCTCAAAAGGGCTCGATGTAGGTGCCACTCGGCGGCTCTCCCACACGCGGTAGCCTACGCGCCGGAACGAGGCGCCGACGAGCCGCCGATATTGGGTCGCGGCGCGCGCGACCGCCCACGGGTCGCGGAAGCCGGTCGCGGCCATCTTCACGTAGTCCCGGTCGGTCGGCGCCGTGAAGTAGAGCAAGCGGGTGCGGTCGGCCAGCGCGCTGGCGACCTCGTAGAGCTCGTCGTCGGCCATGTACTGCGCGACCGAGAGCCACAAGACGAGGTCGAACCGCTGGTGGCGTTGGTCGGCGCGGCCGAGCCACGACAGCGCGTCAGTGGGGTACAGCGCGACGCCGACGTCGTGGGGCCATTGGGTGGGGCGCTGGGACCACGCGGTCGGCGACGGCTCGAGGCCGACGACCTCGGCAGGGTGGAGGCGGCGGGCGACCGCGAGCAGGAGGTCCCCGGTGCCGAAGCCGACGTCCAGCACCCGGTGGACGGGGATCCGCTCCAGGCGCAGCAACGACGCCAAGTAAGCGACGTGGTCGCGCGCGTTGCCGACGCCGTCCATCGACGCCCGATCGCCGTAGCAGTGGGCCCAGTAGGCCGGGGGCAGGCCGGCCGCCCCAGGGCCTGACGACGGTGCGCTCACTCTGTCGGCGCGACCGTGCGCACGACCTGGTTGAGCGTGTCGGCGACCCAGAGGGTCCCGTCCGGCGCCACGGTGATCGCGTGCGGGTTGTTGAACAGGGCGTCGATCGCGGGCCCACCGTCTCCCGAGAAGCCCGACGTCGTGCACTGCCCGGCGAGCGTGCGCACCACGCCGTCGTGGTCGAGCACGCGGACGCAGTGGTTCACCTCGTCGGCGATGACGAGCCTCCCGTCGAGGTCCGGCGTGATGTCCGACGGCCAGTTGAACGCGCTCTCGGTCGCGTGCCCTTCGACGAAGCCCGACAGCTCGGGCGTGCCGGCGACCAGATCGATGGTGCCGGCGTCGATGTCGACGGCGCGGATCGCGTGATTGCCGGAGTCGGCGATGTACAAGGTGCGCCCGATGACGGCGAGCCCGGCGGGCGTGTCGAGCAGGGCGCCGAGCGCGGGACCGCCGTCTCCGGAGTAGCCAGAGGAGGGGAACGTCCCGTCTTTTGGTGCGTCGCCGGCGAAGGTCTGGATGACGCCGTCGGGGCGCACGACGCGGATCACGTTGTTGGCGGTGTCCGAGATGTAGACCTCGCCGTCGGGGCCGAGCGCGATGCCTTGGGGCACCTGGAGCATCGCGTCGAGGGCGTCGCCGCCGTCGCCTGCGTAGCCGCGCCAGCCCGTGCCGGCGACGACCTCCATGCTGCCCTCGACGGGGTCGAAGCGCTCGACGCGGCTCGACGCGCGTAGGACGACGAACATCGTGCCGTCCGGAGCCAGCACCGCGTCCGCAGGGGCGCCGATGTCGACGCCCAGCGCGTCACCGCCGCCGCCAACCCCGGAGAAGCCGGTGCCCGCGACGGTCTGCAGCATGCCGAATTGGTCCGGAGCGCGCAGGCGGTGGTTGTTCATGTCGAGCAGGTAGGGAACCCCGTCGGCCGCGATGGTGATTCCGGCTGGGTAGTACAAGCCGGTGAGCTTCGGGAGCATGCCGTCTTGTCCCGCCCACGCGACGCCTGGCATGCCGGCGTAGGTGCACACCACGCCGGGCGCGGCGCACGGCTCGTCCGATTCGATCGCGCCGCACGCGGCGAGCAAGGACAGCAGCACCACGGGCACCTCGAGGTTCGATTCTATCGTCAGGACGGGTTGGGGAGCGCCAACCGCTGGCACCACTGCGAACACCATGCCGTCAACGCCGCCATCGCGCCCGGCGGGTCCCGCGTGAGCGGCACGACGTGCTCCGGGGCCGGCGCACGATCGAACCAGAAGCCGGTCATCGCCCGGTCGGCGGCGGCGAGCCACACCAGCGTGTCGGCGCCTTGCTCGGGCGCTCTCAGCGTGCGACCCAGCGCGCGGTGGAACCTCGGCAGGTTGGCCCGCACGATGGGGGTGTCGACCCAGCCCGGGTGCGTCACCGAGCACGAGAGATGCGGAAATTCCGCTGACAACGCTCGCGACGCGACGAGCAGCGCGCGCTTGGTGTCGGCGTACAGGGTGAGGCCGTCGTAGCGCCGCGGGGTCAGCGCCGCGGTCGAGAAGCGTCGGGTGTAGGCGCCTCCCGACGTGACGAACACCACCCGCGACCCCGGTGCCATGCGCGGCGCCAGGGCCCGCGTGAGCCACCACGGCGCGAGCAGGTTGACGAGCACCAGGCGGTCGAGCCCCGGAATCACCTCATCGGGAGCGTCACCTCCGACCGCTGCGTTGTGGATCAGGACGTCGGGCGGCTCCAACGCGTCGACCAGCGGCGCGAGGCTCGTGGGGTCCCCGAGGTCCGCGACCACGCCCCGCGCGGCGCCGCCGGCGTCCGAGATCGCGCGCGCGGCTGCACTGTTGCGCACTGGATCCTTGCTGATCACGGTCACCCGCGCGCCCGCGGCCGCCAGCGCCTGGCCGGCCGCGAAGCCGATCCCGGTGCTCCCGCCGGTGATGGCGACGGCGCGCCCCTCCACGAAGCGCCCGATCGGCTCGAAGCGCGCCGAGTGACGAACAAAGCCGGCCCGACCCCAGGCGTTCGGCAGGTACAGGTCGCGCGGATCCATGGCGTCTGGTATCACCTGCGCGTCCACCTGGACGGATCGCCGCCCCCCGCGGCTCGGGACGTCGATGCACCCTCCGCGCGTCTTGGTGTTGCAGCATCCCGCCGAGCGCAACGAGCCGCTGGCGACGGTGCCCGTGCTGTGCGCCCAGCTCCCCGAAGCGCGCGTCCGGGTCGGGTTCGTCTGGCGTTCGCTGGCTGCCGCGTGGGGGGCCGACGCCGGCGAGCCGTCGACGTGGGGGGTGTTGTACCCGGCGTCGGCTCCGCCGGGCGTCGACGGGCGGGGACCGGCCCGGGTGGTGGATCGAGCGGGCGCGCCCACCGACGGGCGCGTCACCGGCATCGTCGCGCTCGACGGCACGTGGTCCGAGGTGAAGACGCTGTGGTGGCGCAACCCGTGGCTCGTCCGATTGCCGCGGGTGATCTTGCGTCCCCGCGATCCGCCGCTGTACGGGTCGCTGCGGCGTGAGCCCAAGCGCGGGTACGTCTCGACGCTCGAGGCGGTCGCGGACGCGCTGGTGGTGGTGGATCCGCGCCACGAGGCCGCCCGCACCGCGCTCCGCGCCGCGCTCGCCGGCCACCTCGAGGCGATCCGGACCCGCGCGCTCCCGGGGGCCCGGTGAACGATCCCGTCACCCGGCTGCGGCAGGCCATCGCGGCGAGCCACCGCGCCGAGCTGCGCGCGGACCCGGAGCTGTTCGCGCTCGTCGCGGCGATCGCCGACCCGGAGTGCCCGGTGGAGGCGCTGCTGCACGCGCGGCTCGCGGTGCGGCTCGCCGGGCTCGCGCCGGATCCGCGCGCCGACGTGCCCGTCCCCGCGTTCTTGGCGTTGGACAATGCGTTGTCGCGCGAGCCTCGCTTGGCGGCGGCCCGGGTGTCGGCGCCTGCGGTCGATCGCGGCGGTGCGCTCGCGTCGTGGCTCGGTGGCCCCGTCGCGAGCGTGGAGCCCGCGCGGCTGCCGCTCGGCCCGGTCATCTCCGTCGACGTGACGCGCGACGAGGGCGTGTTCGCGCACACGGTGCGGATGCCGGACGTCGGATGGGCGGACGCGGGCGAACACGGCGCGGCAGCCGGCGACGTGCTCGTGCCCCGCGACGCGTACGACGTCATCGACACCGAGCTGATGTCGGCGTTGCGGGCGGCGTCGCCGGGCATCGGCGGCGACGCGGCGTTGGCGGCCAAGCTGCGCGACCGGGATCAGGCGTTGTCGGGGGGGTACCTTTGGCCGTCGGCGGCGCGTTGGTCGGTGACGAGCGCCCCGGTCGTGGTGGACTGGCCCGCCGCCGATGACGTCGTGGCGCGCTGCTGGTTGGGCCTACGGCGGGCCCGTGCGACGGGCGTGTCGGTGGTGCGGGCCGACGGGGTGGGGCTGCTTCCGCTCGGAGCGGGTTGGCTCGCTGAGGTGCGCGCCGTCGTGGCCCCCGACGAGCACGCGCCGATGCTGACGGTCCCCGGCGACGGACCCGCGATGGCCTCGTGGACCGCCCCGTGCGCCGACCCCGGCGCGCCCCCGCATGGTGCTCCGCGCGCGCTCTGGCTGCCGGCCGACGGCGCGCAGGTAGAGGTGCGTTACCGGTTCGATCCGAGGGTTTGACGGATCAGGCCCTCCTGCGCGGTGAGCGCGACGAGCCGCCCCGTGCGGTCGTACACGCGGCCTTGCACGAGCGCGCGCCCTCCCGCTGCGCTCGGCCCGTCGACGTCGTACAGCAGCCAGTCGTCCAGGCGAAACGACCGGTGGAACCAGATCGAGTGATCGAGGCTGGCGAGGTGCAGCCCAGGCGTGAGCCACGTGACGGCGTGTGGCTGCAGGCTGGTCGTCAAGAAGTGGAAGTCGGAGGTGTAGGCCAGCAACCTGCGATGCAGCGCCGGGTCGTCGGCGATCGGCTCGGTGGTGCGGATCCACACGCGTCGCGCCGCGGGCCGCCGCTCGGGGCGGAACAGGTCGACCGGGTCGACGACCCGCATCTCGATCGGGGTGCGTGCGGACAGCCGCTGGACCAGCGCGGCGGGCAGACCCGGCGGGTAGGGGCGCGGCGGAGGCAGGTCGTCGGGGCCGGGCACGTCGGGAGCGGCGGCTTGGTGATCGAGCCCAGGTTCCACCGTTTGAAAGGAGCACGACGCCTCGAAGATCGGCGCGCCTTGCGACGCCCGGACACGCCGGGTGGTGAACGACCCGCCGTCGCGGACGCGCTCGACCTCCAACGTGACGGGGGCCCGGGCGTCGCCGCGGCGCAAGAACCACGCGTGCATCGCGTGCACCGGGCGCTCGGCGGGCACCGTGCGCTCCGCGGCGTCGAGCGCCTGCGCGAGCACCTGCCCGCCGAAGATGCTGCCCCACCCGAGATCGACGCTCCTGCCGACGAACCGATCCGGGCCCGTCTCTTCCAGCGTGAGCGAAGCGACGAGCGCCGGGGTGTCGAAGGGATCCGCCACAGAGCCTCCGGGCGGTGTATCCCGTTACGGGACGACGGTGGCCGTACCGCCGGCCGAGTAGCCGTCGCCCGACCCGCCACCGCCGCACGACGGCCCGAGATCGCAGTACAACCAAGACAAGCCGCCATCGGCAGTCACGCGCCCGGCGTACTCGTAGGTGCCCGGGCTGCCCGGCGCGACGAACGCGCCCGCGTACTCGTCGTTCGCGAAGTCCCCCCACGACAAGCCGTGCACGCTGGCGTTGTACGAGGCGTCCGACCACGACCAGCCCGAGTCCGGCGACGTGCCGGGCGCGCCGACGCCGACCTGCACCGACACGCCGCCGCCTTGCCAGTCGCCCTGGGTCACGCCGTCTTCGAAGACGACGACGTACACGTTCTCGCTCGTGGCCCCAGCCGCCGTGGTCGTCGCGCACGGCCACTGCACGTGGCAGTAGTCGACCGGCACGGGCACCGGGGCGCTGACCTCGAGCGTGACCGGCGCGTTGTAGCCGTCATCCGAGCCGCCGCCGCCGCACGTCGGGCCGGCGTCGCAGAACATCCACGACAAACCGCCGTCGCCGGAGACGCGCGCCGCGACGTCGTAGCTGCCGCCGTCGGCCGGGGCGATCATCGAGGTGGCGTACTCGTCGTTCGCGAGGTCGCCGGGGAACAGGCCGTCGGTGTCAGTGTTGTACGTGGCTTCCGTCCACGTCCAGTCCTCCGAGCCCGGGCTCGTGCCGTCGGGGCCGACGCCGAGATCCACCACGAGCCCGCCGCCTTGCCCGGCGCCCGCGGTGCCCGGCGCGTAGACCCACGCGTAGTACGCGTCGGTCTCCGCGTCGGTGAGCGCATCGGACCAGCACGGCCACTGCACGTGGCAGTAGACCGGGCAGGTGAGGGCGTCGTCGGCGGTGAGGTCGCAGTTGTTGTCGACGCCGTCGCACACTTCGGCGGCGCCGGGGTTGATCCACGGGGCGCCGTCGTCACAGTCGGAGCCGTCCAGCACCACGCCCGACGGCACGTCACAGGTCGCGCTCATCGCGGACGACGGGTCGCCGAAGCCGTCGCCGTCGAGGTCGGCGTACACCGTGGTGACCGGCGCGTCTTCGTCGGCGGCGAGGTCGCAGTCGTTGTCGACGCCGTCGCAGGTGTCGTCGGGGAGGCCGGGCGCGACGGCCGGATCGGCGTCGTCGCAGTCGCCGGCGCCCACGGAGACGAGGTCGTCGTCGAGGTCGGGGTCCATCGTGAGGTGCGCCGCGGGGGCCACCGTCATCGCGCCGGCGGCGTCGCGGCCGAGCACGCGCCAGTACACGCCGCCCGACCACGGGCCGGTCTGCCGCGACTCCCAGACGGCCTCGCTGAGCTGTACGAACCGCCGGTTGCTCCAAGCAGACGCCGTCACGTCCGCGGCGAACGTGCCCGACGCGGACCATTGCACCCGGTACTCGACGCAGTCCGCGGAGCCGGTCCAACTGAAGCGGGGGCTGTTCACCCCGACCGAGCCGTCGCGCGGCATCGTTCGAGACAGCGTGCACGCGGCGGACGCCGCGGATGGGAGCGCGACCAGGGCGGTGAGGACGATGGTGACGAGGCCCACGGACTTCATGACGTATCCCTCCCGAGAGTTACGTCGAACCTTACCGGAGGTGCAGGCGAGCCGCAACGTCCATGGCGTGCTTTTGCGGTGCGGTCGGCCACGCTCGCGGCTGTCATGGTGCGTCACGGCGTGTCGTTCGGGCTGGTGCGGCGGAACGATCCAAATATTCGGGAATGCGAATATGTGAATCACTGGAGGTTCGGGGCCCATGTCGTCTTTGTTTCGCTTAGGGCGTCCTTCTGGTTCGGACTTCGTCGCGTCGCTCGTCGTGTTCCTGGTCGCGCTCCCGCTGTGCATGGGCATCGCGATCGCGTCGGGTGTCCCGGCCGCGCTCGGGCTGGTCACCGGCATCGTGGGCGGGCTCGTGGTCGGCATGATCGCCGGATCGCCGCTGCAGGTGAGCGGTCCTGCGGCTGGCCTCGCCGTGTTGGTCTGGGAGATCGTCCAGCGCGAAGGCCTCGCCGCCCTCGGCATCATCGTGCTGATCGCCGGCGGCATTCAGCTCGTCGCCGGCCTCCTGCGGTTCGGGCGCCTGTTCCAGGCGGTGGCGCCGTCGGTCATCCACGGGATGTTGGCGGGCATCGGCGTGATCATCCTGTTCAGCCAGCTGCTCGTCATGTTCGACGACAAGCCGCGTGGCTCGGTGCTCGCGAACGTGTCGGCGCTGCCAGCGGTCGCGGCCGAGATCATCCGCCCGAACGACGGCTCCGTGCACCACGTCGCCGCGATGGTGGGCTTCATCTCGTTGGTCGCGTTGGTCGGGTGGAACGTCGTGCGCCCGAAGAAGCTGTCGTCGGTGCCCGCCGCGCTCGTCGCGGTGGTGATCGGCACGGTGGTGGCCGAGGCGTTCGGGCTGCCGATCAGCCGCGTCGTCGTGCCCGAGTCGTTGCTCGGCGCGCTGAACGTCCCGTCGCTCGACGTGCTCAGCCGGATCGTCGAGCCGGGCATCTGGGCGACGGCGGGCGCGCTGGCGCTCATCGCCAGCGCCGAGACGCTGCTGTGCGCGTCGGCGGTGGACCAGATGCACGACGGTGAGCGCACCGACTACGATCGGGAGCTCGTCGCGCAAGGCGTGGGCAACCTGATCTGTGGCGCCGCGGGCGCGTTGCCGATGACCGGCGTCATCGTGCGCTCCTCGGCGAACGTCGCGGCGGGCGCCAAGACCCGCTGGTCGGCGATCATGCACGGCGGCTGGTTGCTCGTGCTCGTGGTGGCGGCGCCGTTCGTGCTCGAGCGCATCCCGGTCGCGAGCTTGGCGGCGGTGCTCGTCTATACCGGATACAAGCTGGTCAACCTCGCAGTGCTCCCCAAGCTCGCGGCGTTCGGGAAGGTCGAGTTGGGTGTGTACGGCGCTACGGTCGCGTTCATCGTGTTCGGCGACCTGCTCACCGGCGTCGCCGTGGGCGTCGTGCTCGCGCTTGCTCGGTTGCTCTACGCGGTCGCCAAGCTGCGCGTGATCGTCGACTCGGACGACGACTCGGTGACGATCCGCATGCTCGGCGTGGGCAGCTTCCTCGCGGTGCCGACCCTCGCGGGCGAGCTGGCGAAGGTGCCGCCCGGGCGGGTGGTCACGGTCGATCGCGACGGGCTGACCTACCTCGATCAGGCGTGTGTGGAGCAGCTCGAGGGGTGGAAGCGCATCTATGAAGCGAACGGTGGTCGCGTAGACCTCGGCGTCGCGCCGATGCAGCCCAAGGCATCCGCCACGCCCGTAGCCGCGAAGTGAACCCCAAGATCACGGACGACCCTACCTCCGAAGGAGACGGCATGCGCACCCACACCCGCGAGACGCAAGCGAGCATGACCCCGGACCGCGCCCTCGAGTTCCTCATGGCAGGGAACGGGCGCTTCACGGACAACCTGCGCGCGCACCGCGACCTGCTCGCGCAGGTGAACGAGACCCGCTCGGGGCAGTTCCCGTTCGCGACCATCTTGAGCTGCATCGACAGCCGGACGTCGGCGGAGCTGATCTTCGACCAGGGTCTAGGCGACGTGTTCAGCATCCGCATCGCCGGAAACGTGATCAACGACGACATCCTGGGCTCCATGGAATTCGCGTGTAAGGTCGCCGGCTCGAAGCTCGTCGTGGTGCTCGGGCACTCGGAGTGCGGCGCGATCAAGGGCGCGTGCGACCACGTGCAGCTCGGCAACCTGAGCACCTTGCTCAACAAGATCGAGCCGTCCGTGTACTTCGAGCGCACCGAGGTGTCCGACCGCACGTCGAAGAACGGCGTGTTCGTTCAGCGGGTGGCCGAGATCCAGGTGCGGCGGTCGGTCGAGGCGATCGTCGAGCGGAGCGTGGTGCTTCGGGAGATGATCGAGCGCGGCCAGGTCGGACTCATCGGCGCCATGTACGACGTGGGCTCGGGTGATGTCACGTTCTTCCGCGACACCTGGATGTGCGGGGACATCAAGCACTTTTACTTGGACGTCTGGAACCGCTCCGGCGCCGCCAAGTAGCCGCCCCACTCCGGCGGCGCGGCGGCCCGGCCGAGCGCGATGCGCACGTGGTCGTCCGGGCGGGGGCTACGCGGCGGCTTGATTAGCGTCATCCCTGCCTCGTCCGGCGTGCGGTTGCCTTTGTAACGATTGCAGGGCACGCAGCACGCGACCACGTTCTCCCATGACGTCACGGGCACCTTGCGGGTCGGGCCGGGCACGAACCCGCCGCGCGCGCGGGCTCGGGGAACGACGTGATCGAGCGTCAGCAGGCCATGAACCGGTCGTTCCGCATCTCTGGCGCGGAACCCGCAGTACTGACACGTCCAGTCGTCCCGGCTGAACACCGCGCGCCGATCGAGGCGCAGCCGGTGGGGGACACGCGCGTACACCATCAGCGCGACGACGGCGGGCCACGGCATGACGGTGCGCGCCGACCGGATCACCCGATCCGGGTAGCGCTCCACGAGCTGGGCTCGGCCTTCGAGCAGCAAGATCACCGCGCGCCGCCAGTCGACGATCCGTACCGGGGCGTGATCGGCGTTCAGGAGGAGGACGTCTTGCATCGGGGCTCCGCGTCCGCCGGAGCACGTACCCATCACCGGCGGACCGCGTCAACCCGGGCGCACGTCATCCCATCCAGGCGCCGCCGTTCACGTCGATGCCCTGGCCGGTCACGCCGCGGGCGTCGTTCGACAACAACCAGGCGACCACGCCGGCGACGTCGCGCGGCTCGCTCATCCGGCCGAGCGGCACCTCGCGCATCGCGATCGCGAGCGCTTCGTCGCGGGTGACGCCCATCCCGGCGGCCATCCCGTCGATCCCTTGCCACGCCATCTCGGTGGACACCCACCCCGGGCAGATCGCGTTGACCTGCACCTCCAGCGAGGCGACCTCCTTCGCGAACGCGCGCACCATCCCCAACAGACCGGTCTTGCTGGCGCAGTAGCCCGTGTATCCCGGGACGCCGAACCGCCCGAGGATCGACGCCACGACGACGAGGTGGCGGGCGTGGGGCCCGGACTCCAGGTTGCGGAGCGCGGCCCGGCAGGTGTGGTAGGTGCCGACCAGGTTGGTCTGTACGAGGTCGAAGAACCGGTCGTCGTCGCCGTCGGCGTTCGGGCCGCCGACGCCGGCGTTGGCGACGAGG
>CAIUDO010000545.1 GCA_903897935.1 uncultured Pseudomonadota bacterium | reverse complement strand
GCGCCCCCCGCCGACGACCCGTTCGCCGATCCTCCCGCCGCAGCGCCCCCCGCCGACGACCCGTTCGCCGATCCTCCCGCCGCAGCGCCCCCCGCCGACGACCCGTTCGCCGACGCGCCAGCCGCGCCACCGGCCGACGCCGCGTGCGCCGCGTTGCCGGCGCTGATCGAGCGCTGCGACGCGCGCCACGCCGCCTACGATCACGTCGCGACGCGCATCACCGGCGCCGTGCGTGCGTTTCGCGCGGTCGAGACTGCGGTCTCCGAGGTCGCCCGGTTCCCGTACTGGCGGCACATGTTGTCGATCGTGCTCGTGCTCGCCGGGTTCAACGCGGCGCGTACGCGCAACCACCTGGCGCTGCGCGCCGCCACCACGACAGGGGACCACCGCGTCGTCGAGGTGGCCCAGATCGGCGCTCTGATGCTCATGATCGCGTCGGCGCTGGCGGACGCCGCGGTGCAGGCGGCCTCGTCGGCGGAGCGCGAGGACCCCGGCTTGCCCGCGCTGTGGGTGATCGGGTTCTCCGGGGTCGCCCTCGCGCACCTCTACGCGGTCGTGCGGCCCCCGGCCGACCTCGCGCCGGGCGCGCCGACGCCGCGCGCGCTGCTCGCGGTGCCGCTGTACGTCTGGATGGTCGTGTTGTCGTCGGCGTGGTTCCTCGGCGTCGAACAGCACCCGTCCGGTCTCGCGATCCAGCTCCACAAGTTCATCCAGTACCCGAGCATCTACCTCGGTATTGGCCTGTACCTGTGGTCCGGGATGCTGCTCGGTGAGACCCGGGTCGCCGCGCGGGTGTTCGACGTCGTCACCCCGTGGGGCCTGCCGCCGGGCCTGCTCGCCTGGCTCGTCGTGGTGCTCGCCGCGGTGCCTACGGCCTACAGCGGGGCGTCCGGCATCTTCGTGCTCGCCGCTGGCGGCGTCGTCTACGAGCGGCTGCGCGCGGCGGGCACCGACCGCCAGCTCTCGCTCGCCGCGACCGCGATGTCCGGCAGCCTCGGTGTGGTGCTCAACCCGTGCCTGGTCGTCGTGCTGATCGCGGTGCTCAACAAACAGGTGACCACGAGCGAGCTGTTCGCCCAGGGGCGCTGGGTGTTCGTGCTGACGGCGGTCCTGTCCGCCATCGCGTTCGTCGCCGCGACCGGCGGCGCCCTCCGCCCACGCCCCGCCCCGGGGGCCGCCAGCGCCACCCGCGCGGCGCTGGTGGCGCTCCTGCCCTTCGCGGCGGTCGCCGCGGGGGTCCTGATCGCGTACCGGCTGCTCCTGGCGACGTCGGTGAACGAGTACACCGCCGCGCTCGTGCTGCCCGGCCTGATGCTCGCGGTGCTCGCCTACGATCGCGCTGGTGACGGGGTCCTCGGCCGCGTCGTCCGCGCCACGGACGCCACGAGCGTGCACGCTGGCGGGTTGTTGTTCCTCATGGCGTCGTCGGTCGGCCTCGGGGGCGTCGTCGAGCGCGCCGACCTGATGCGGTTCATGCCCGATCTCGGGGGGAGCCCCGTCGTCACGATGGTCGCGCTCGTCTTGGTCATGGTGCTGATCGGCATGACGATGGACGCGATGGGCGCCGTGGTGCTCGTGTCGGTGACGTTCGCGGGCGTCGCCTACAACGCCGGGATCGACCCGGTCCACTTCTGGATGATGGTCCTCGTCGCGTTCGAGCTGGGGTACCTCACGCCTCCGGTCGCGCTGAACCAGATCCTCGCGCGGCACGCCGCGGGCGCCGACGGGGCGCCCGAGCCCGGTCAAGGCCTGGTCGCCCGCACGCTGCACCTGTGGTTGCCCGTGTCCGTGATGACGACCGCGCTGCTGATCGTCGCGTTCGTGCCGTTCTTCTTCTGACGTCAGCTCGGCCCGTCGACGGGCACCGGGGCGCCGCGCACCTGGACCCGCACCGGGCCCGACGGCGACGGCCACTCTCGCAGCGCCCAGGTCGGCTTGCTTGAGGAGCGCAATTCGTAGCGGATCGGCGCGGTGCCAGGCTCCGGCTCCACCTCGACGCGGTCGCCGGGGAGCGCCATCACCAGCAACCGACCGTCGATGACGCGCGCCGACGGGGGCGTGGCTTGCGCCGCGACCTCGAGCGGCGTGGGCAGCTTGATCGGGCCGACCCCGGGGGGATCCTCGCGGCCCGGCGGCGCGTGCGCCTCGACCGGCTCGACCTCGACCAACGTACGACGGGCCCCGGCCCACACGTGGAGCGCGCCGAACTGAATCTGCCCCTCGCCGACGACCCGGAACGTCCAGGTGATGTCGTGGACGGGGCCGTCCGTGCTCGGCACGACGTCTTCGACGACCGAGACGAGACGCACCGGCCCCTTGGCGTCCACCGGGGTGACGCTGACGAACGGCCCGTCCGCCCCTTGCACGCGCAGGCGAAGGCGGAGGTCGCTGCCCCAGAACACCAGGGAGTCCGACACCTCGACGGCCACCGACAGCGCCTCGCTCGGCAAGAACGCGAGCTCCGGGCGCCCGATCCACGGCGCGAAGTCTGGGTCGTCGAGCACGTCGCGGGGCGGCGCCGCCCCGTCGTCCAACGCGCGCTCGAGCTCGGGCGCGGCCTGATCGATCCTCCCAAGACGAGCTAGATACGCTGCTTTATTGTATCGCGCAGCGGCGAGATCAGGCTCCCGCGACAGCGCCTCGTCGAGCAGCAGCACGGCGTCTTCGAGCGACCCGGCGTCCGCGGCCGCCTTCGCCTCCCAGGCCAACAACAACACGTCGGAGGGGGCCCGCCCCCTCGCCTCGCGGAACCGCGCGCGCGCCCCCTCGGCGTCGCCGGCCTCGAGCAGCGCCACCCCGTCGGACCACGCAGCGCTGGCCGACGCCCGGGCTTCGAGCACCGGATCCGCGGGCTCCGAGCAGCTCGCCAGCACCACGAACCAGGCGATCACGGGCCCACCCTGGCCACGACGCCGGCGAACCGCCCCGTTTCGGGCCCGTCGCGCCGATGCGAGTACAAGTCGGGGTCGACCGAGGTGTCCCCAGCGACGACCTCCACGCCCGCGACCCCGAGCGCCGCTGCTTGCCACCGGACCGCGGCCACGAGGTCGACGTGCGGCCGCCCGCGGGGGCCCATCGTCACGAAACACGACGGCGGAACCCCCGAAGCCACGATCCCAGCGACCACCTCGTCGCCCACCTCGTAGCGCGCGGCGCCGATGCACGGCCCGATCGCGACGCGGACCTGGCCCGGCGACGCCCCGGAGGCGTCGCAGAGCGCGCGCACCGTCGCCGCCAGCACCCCCGACGCGGTGCCGCGCCACCCGGCGTGCGCGACGCCGACCCCGCCGGGGGCCGCCAGCAGGATCGGCACACAGTCCGCGACCCGAACCGCCAAGACGACGTCCCGCCGGATCGTCACGGCGCCATCGGCCTCAGCGACGACCGCCAGCGGGCCCGACGGCGCGTCGACGCGCACCACGTCGGCGCCGTGCACCTGGTGCAGCAGCGCGAGCCGGGACACGTCGAGGTCCGGCCGAACCGAAGCGACGACCCGACGCCAGTTCTCGGCGACCGACGACGGGGGGTCGCCGCCACGAACCGCGAGGTTGAGCGACGCCGTGGCGCCCACCGAGCAGCCGCCGACCCGGGTGGTGAAGCCGTTCGGCACGCCCAGGCCACCAGCGGCACGCAGCGGGGCGCTCACGCGGCGCTCCAATACGGCCCGAGCGCCGACCGCACGTCGGCGGGTACGAGGTGCGCCACCGACCGCCCGGCGCGCAGGCGCTCACGAACCTCGGTCGACGACACATCAGGAAATACCACCGAATCGGCCGGGTTGGCGTACCCGGCGCGACCGACCACGATCGGCGCGTACTCCTGCTCGATGCGGTCCCAGCGCTTCCACGCCGACACCGTGGGCAGGACGTCGGCGCCGATGAGCAACCGCAGGCGGGCGCCGGTCTCGGCGCGCAACGCGTCAAGGCTGTCGATCGTGTAGCTTGGAACCGGTAAGTCCGCCTCGATCCGCGACACGGACACCGACGGGCCGAGCGCACGCGCCAACGCCTCACACAGCCGCAGCCGCTCGTCCCACGGCGCGAGGGCCTTGTCGAACGCGTGCCGGTACGTGGGCAGCAAGACCACGCGGTCGGCGGCTCCAGTCCAAAGCGCCCACGACGCGACGAGCGCGTGACCGACGTGCGGCGGGTTGAAGCTCCCTCCGTACACCGCGACGACCACCACGCCTCCGCGCCGCTCCTAACGAGGCAACCGGGAAGGCGCAGGCGCGCCGCCGCGAGCGCGGGTACATCACGGTGAAGGAGGCGTGCCATGCAGCGCAACAGCGCCGGCCAGGCCGCGTCGTACGTGCTCGGGCTGTTCAGCGCCGGGTTGGCCGCCGGCGGGTGGGTCGGGTCGGTCGCGGTCGCTCGCGCCGTCGATCCGTACGACGAGGTGGAGCTGCTCGCGCACGTGCTCGGCACGATCCAGCGCGACTTCGTCGACCCCGTGCCGCCGGGTGCGCTCGTCGACGCCGCCGTCGACGGCATGATGGCTGCGCTCGACCCCCACTCCCGTTGGCTGTCCGCCGACGACTACGCGGCGTTCGACCTTGAGACGGCAGGCACCGACCTCGGGATCGGCGTCGCGGTCGTGGCCCGCGACGGAGGCGTCACCATCGGCGACGTGGTCGGCGGCAGCCCCGCCGGCCGCGACGGCCTCGCGCCCGGAGACACCCTGGTCGCGATCGACGGCGAGCCGGTCAGCGGGCTCACGCCCAGCGAGATCGAGGACCGGCTGCGCGGCGCCCGGGGCGCGCCCGTGACGCTGTCGGTGGTCCGGCATGGGGCGCCCCTCGAGGTGCACACCGTGCGCGACACCGTGCACGTGCCAGCGACCACCGTGGAGCTGCTGCCCGACGGCGTGGCCTACCTGCGGCTGACACAGTTCCAACGAGGCGCGGCGTTCGAGGTCACCGACGCGATGCGCGGCCTCGATCAGCGCGGCATGACAGCGCTCGTGCTCGACCTGCGCGACAACCCGGGCGGTCTGCTCGAAGAGGCCGTGGGCGTCGCCGACTTGTTCTTGGAACAAGGCCCGATCGTGACCACGCGCGGCCGCGTCGACGGGGAGCAGGTCCACTACGCCACCCCCGGCGGCTACGCCGGTTTGCCGGTGGTCGTCTTGGTGAACGGGAGGTCGGCGTCGGCCGCTGAGGTCGTCGCGGGAGCGCTGCAAGACACCCGGCGGGCGCAGCTCGTCGGCGCGCGCACGTGGGGCAAGGGCTCGGTGCAGACCGTCTACGAGAACGAAGACGGATCCGCGATGAAGCTCACGATCGGCCGCTACTACACGCCGTCCGGCGAGCCGGTCGCCGACCGCGACGGGCGCGAACCCGACGTGCCGGTCGCGATGCCGGCCCAACCGACCGCCGCGAGCGCCCTGCGCGCCCGCATCGGTGCGTTGCCGATCACAGAGCCGGAGCGCGCCGAGATGCTCGCGCTGCTCGCGGCGATCGAGCCCGGATCCGCGTCGGAGGCCCCCGTGCCGTGGACCGTCGCGGCGTCCGAGCGGGGCGACACCGACCCGCAGCTCGCGCGGGCTATCGAGCTGGTCAGCGCGGCTCGATGACCTCGGCGGCGAGGTCGTAGTCGGCGGCCTGCAGCACGCGCATCCGCCGGATCTGGCCCGACCGCAGGTCGTCCGGCGGGTCGTCGATGTAGACCTTGCCGTCGACGTCCGGCGCCTGGAACGACGCGCGGCCACACATGACCCACTCGTGGTCCTCTGACGGGCCCTCGACCAAGACGTCCATCTCGGTGCCGATGCGTGCGTCGAGCTTCGCCCGGCTGATCTTCTGTTGGATCGCCATCAATTCGCGCTGACGCTCCTCCCGCACCTCCTCCGGGACCACGCCCGACAACGTGGCCGCGTGGGTGCCATCCTCCGCCGACCAAGGGAACACGCCGACGTGGTCGAAGCGCTGCGCGCGGACGAAGTCGCACAGCTCAGCGAAGTCCTCTTCGGTCTCTCCAGGAAACCCGACGATGAACGTGGTTCGAACGGTCAGATCCGGGACCGCAGCGCGCACCCGCTCCAGGATGCGCTCCTGACCCGCGCGCGTGACGCCGCGGCGCATCGCCCGCAGCATCGGCGCCGACGCGTGCTGCAGGGGAATATCCAGGTACTTGCAGACCTTCGGCTCCTCGGCCATCGCGGTGAGCAGGCCGTCGGGCAGGCCGATCGGGTAGACGTAGTGCACCCGGATCCACGCGATGCCGTCGACCTTGGCGAGGGCGCGCAGCAAGACGCCGAGGTCGGACCCGTCCTTGAGGTCGCGACCGTACGCCGTGGAGTCCTGGGCGACGAGGTTCAGCTCGAGCACCCCCTGCGCCGCCAACGTGCGCGCCTCGGCGACCAACGACGCGACCGTGCGCGAGCGGTGGCTGCCGCGGAGCGCCGGGATGATGCAGAACGAGCAGCGGTGATCGCACCCTTCGGAGATCTTCAGGTACGCCGAGGTCTTGCTCCACGAGTTCACCCGCGGGACGTGCTCGTCCGGGAGGTACTCGGGGGCCGACACGAACGAGCGCGGCGCGCCGTCGCCCCGGATCACATCGACGATCCGGTGGTAGTCGCCGGTGCCCAGGAAGTGGTCGACCTCTGGAAGCTCCTCTTCCAACGCCGAGCCGTAACGCTGCACCATGCACCCGGTGACCACGAGCTTGCGCGCGCCTTGCGCTTTGAAGCGCGACAGCTCGAGCACGGTCTCGATCGACTCCTCCGTCGCCGGCTGGATGAACGAGCAGGTGTTCACCACGATGACATCGGCGTCATCGGGCTCATCGACGAGCGTGAACGGCCCTTCCCGCAGCTTGCCGACCATCACCTCGGAGTCTACCCGGTTCTTCGGGCACCCCAAGCTGACCAGATGCACGCGCTCCACGCGACCCCCGACGCGACCCGAGAACCCGAGCCGCGCCACGCCGACTAACCGCCGGCGATGACCTCGACGCCGGCCGGGACGGTGAACTGGAACACGTCGTCAGACATCGTAGCGCCAAGCTGGA
This sequence comes from uncultured Pseudomonadota bacterium, assembly GCA_903897935.1. GTDB lineage: Bacteria > Myxococcota_A > UBA796 > UBA796 > CAIUDO01. The sequence goes on along the minus strand of CAIUDO010000545.1, from coordinate 17,538 downwards.
CATTAGAGAACGTGAGCTCGGTGGCGGTGTCGAAGCCGTCGATCAGGGTCAGGCCCTTCAACACGTACGACGGGTCCAGCACGAGCGTGATCGCCTTGACCGGCTGATCCTTCGCCCGCGGGTGCAGCTCGAGCGTGTAGCCGCCCTCCTGGCTCAGCAGCTTGACCTCGAACACCTCGTTGAGCCGATCCAAGCTTTGCAGCAGCGAATCCGCCGCGGAGCCACCGGAGGCGGCCACGTCGGTGTACTTGATGACCTGGCGGTCGGCCTTGCTGTACACCCACATGGTGGTGCCATCGGTCACGAACTGACGGCCTTCCCCCGACGTGAACTCCCAGCGCATCATGCGCGGGCGCTTCAGGGAGACGAGGCCCTCCTGGCGCTCCTCGCCGAACACCTTGGAGCGCGTGACCTGCACGAAGCCGGCCTTGATGGACTCTACCTTCGCGTACTTGGCCTCGACCGCCGATACAACGGCAGCGGCGTCGGTCTGGGCGTAGGCAGCGACGGAAACCATCCAAACGACGGGAACCAAGGGATCGCCTCCGGGGCCTGCGTTAACGGACCGAACCCGCTCGGCAACGTGTTCTCGCCGTAGTTCATTCGATCCTGACGAATCCCTACGAACGGCCCCGCCCCGACCAAGGGAGAAGGAGGTTCGTCCGACGAAGTCGGACGAACCGAAGCGACCGCTGGGAGGGCGGATAACGGAAGTAGGGCCCGGTCCGCCGCGAATCCGCGGACGCCCAGGACCGATTCCGCAGCTCGCGCGGAGGCGTGAGCCAGGGCCCTCGGGCGGGCCACCGCTTCATTGCGGATCGACCAGCACATCGCGCGGACGCACCCCGTCCGCCGGCCCAACCACACCGGCCGCCTCCATCTCCTCGATGATGCGCGCAGCCCGGTTGTACCCGATCTTCAGGTGACGCTGGATCATCGAGGTAGACGCCTTGCCGGCCCTCGCGACGATCTCCACGGCGGCGTCGAACAGCTCGTCGCGCTCGCCCGGCGCGACCGCCTCGGGGGCCTCGTCCGGGTCGTCCGTGATGCCCGCGATGTAGTCCGGCGCCCCCTGCGCGCGCAGGTGGTCCATGACGCGGTGCACCTCGTCGTCCGACGCGAACGCGCCATGACAGCGCTCGATATTACCGCTCCCAGGGGGCAAGTACAACAAGTCACCCTTGCCGAGCAGCGCCTCGGCGCCGCCCGAGCCAAGCACCGTCCGCGAGTCCGTCGAGGTCCGGAGCTGGAACGCGATCCGCGTCGGCAGGTTCGCCTTGATGACGCCCGTGATGACGTCAACCGACGGCCGCTGGGTCGCGACGATCAGGTGGATGCCGCACGCCCGCGCCTTCTGGGCGAGGCGCGCGATGTTGGTCTCGACCTCCTTGCGGGCGACCATCATGAGGTCGGCGAGCTCGTCGATGACCACGACCAGGTACGGCAGCGGCTTCGGCACGTCTTCGCCCGCCGAGACGTCCGGGTACTCGAGGGCGAGCTGCTTCGGCTCGGCGGCCATCCGCTCGCACAGCTTGTTGTAGCCCTTGATGTTCCGGGTGCCCCAGCGCTTGAGCATCGCGTAGCGATCGTCCATCTCACGGCACGCCCACGCCAACGACGCCGCAGCGCCCTTCGGCTCGGTCACGACCGGGTGGATCAGGTGCGGGATGCCCTCGTACAGCCCGAACTCGAGCATCTTCGGGTCGATCAGCAGCATGCGCAGCTCGGACGGCGTACGCGTGAACAACAAGCTCATCAACATGCCGTTCACGCCGACCGACTTGCCCGAGCCCGTGGTGCCGCCGACGAGCAGGTGAGGCATGTCCGCGAGGTCTGCGACCACGGGCTTACCGTTGACGTCCTTGCCGAGGACCACCGGCAGCGTGCGGTTGCCGTCGCGGAAGTCGGCGCACGCGAGCACCTCGCGCAGGTAGATCGTGAGCCGCTTCAAGCTCGGGATCTCGATGCCGACGACGCCGCGCCCAGGGATCGGCGCGACGACGCGCACCGAGACCGCCTTGAGGGCCATCGCGAGGTCGTCCGCAAGGCCCGCGATCCGCGAGACCTTGACGCCAGGGGCGGGATCGAACTCGAAGATCGTGACGACGGGTCCGGGGCGGACCTCCGTGATGCGCCCCTCGATCTTGAAGTGCGCGAGCTTGGCCTCGATCGCGGACGCCAGCCGCTGCAGGTCATCGCGATCGAACACCGCGCGCTGCTCGGGCACGTCGTCCAGCAGGCCCAGGCGCGGCAACTCGAACACCCGCGACGCCGCCACCACCCCGCCGTCGTCGCTCACGCGCACGTTCAGGTGGTCCGCGCGATGGACGACGACGCTCGCCGCGTTGGGCGCGGGCGCCTTGGGGGCCGTCGGAGCGGGTTGGGCCGCCGCCGCCACCCGCCGCGGCGCCGGGGCCTCCAGCACCTCAGGCACGTCGTACGCAGCCGACGCCGCGACCGGCGCGGACGCTTCGGACTCCGGATCCGACAACGGCTCCGCGTCGACGTCGGACGGCGAGAGCGTGGCGTCGCCCAAAGCGACCACCCGGGCCGGCGCCGCGGCGGCGCTCACTCGGCTCGGCCGCTCCTGCACGCCGCGGAACACCGCGCGCGCCGGCTCAGCGACGCTCGCCGCCATCGAGGTGCGATCCCACTCGATCTCGGCGAGGCGCACCCGGCCAGCGCCAACCGCGGTGCGGTCGTCCACCTCGGACGGCGGCACCGAGCTCGCGTCGATGCCGTCCTCATCGTCGATGCTGGAGTCTTCCCAAACCGGCTCCGCCGCCACCTCAGCGGGCGCTCGGCGTGTCAGGCTCTGCAGCATGCGGGCGCCCGAGCCAGCGATCGCCCGCCACGACCACGCACCAGCGCCACGGGCCAGCGACCCTACGTGGGCCCCGGCGACGCCGCCCCCCGCCCACGCCGCCTTGGCCCCCGCTACGCCCACCGCCCCAGTCGCGACCGCGGCGCGCCCCAAGCGACGACGCACGATTGGCCACCACGCCTCCAGCCGGTCGGCGGCCGCAGCGAACACCCGCCCCCACCGGACCCGAAACAACAAGGTCCCCGAGCTCACCGACAGCGCCGACAGCGCCAGTACCGCCCCACCAACGCCGATCGCCGCGACCAGCGCGTCCGCGGTCCAGCGCCCGACCAGGCCACCGACCTCGTGCGGCTCCACGCCCGGCGCGACCAGGCCAAGGAACACGATCGCACTGAACCAAAGCGCGATGGCCCCGATCCACCGCAAGAACGACAACGTCGGGCGCCCCGCGAGGTGCAGCGCGGCGGCGCCGAAGGGCATCAACAGCGCCCACGCGCCGTAGCCGAGCCACAAGTACAGCACGTCCGCGAGCACGGCCCCGACGGGGCCCGTGAGGTTCTCGGCTTCGCCGCGAGGGCTCGCCCAGGTCGGATCTCCGACCCGCCAATCCGCCAGCGCGACGAGCGCGAACGCCGTCCCGAACATGAACAGCACCAGGGACAGCTCCCGCAGGCGCCCCAACGTCGGGACGAGGCCCGTCGCGGTCCAGCCGGCGGTGGCCGCCTGGGTCCGCGTCGTCGTACGAGCAGCGGTACGAGATCCGCGCGCCACCAGCCCTCCGATGGACCCGCCCTTGACGTGTCAGGTCCGATTCTCAGGCTACACCTTAACATCGAACCGGCGGCGCGTGGCACCGAACCCAAACGTCACGACCAAGGCGCTCTGCCCTCAATCACCGACCGACGCGACGCTGCCCGAACGCGCGTCAGTAGACGAGCTTGGCGCCCAGCTGGACCATGAGGTCGTCGTACTCGACCTCGACGTCGTCCGACGCCCGCTGGTTCCACGTGACGTTGGCGCCTACCTCGAGCCACTCACGGGCGAAGTACGTCGCGTTGCCGCGCGCCAGCAGCCGGATGTCCTTGCGCGCGACCTCACCCTGGAATTCTTCGAAGCGCACGCCGAACTCGAGGCCGGTGCCGAGCGCGCTGCCGAGGCGGTTCGTCGCGCGTGCGTACGCGTAGTCGTACGCGACGAAGTTCGTGAAGAACGACGACTGGAAGTCGCGCTTGTACCCACCGACGAGCGACTGGCCGACCCCGTATTCGAGCTTGAGCTGCGTATCGACCAACAACGAGTCCACGCCCGACAGCTCGGCAGCCAAGCCCTCGGCCCCGGGATCCGTCTCCGCCGAGCCGTCGTTGTTCGCGCTCTCGAACACCGAGGCCTCGTCAAAGGTGGCGTCGCCGTAGCCGAGCACGATCACCGCCGACAGCGTGCGGCTCAGACGACCCACGAGGCCAGCACGGACCCGATACGCAGTCGAGTCCGGCACCCCGACGAACGCGCCGAGATCAACGGCGGAATCGCCAGTAAGGACCAGGTTTTCGCGCCAGCGGGTAAACTCGTAGCCGCCCTCCAGCACGAACGACGAACGATCGAAGAACGCCCAATCGACCTTCAACTGGGGACCGAACGCCGACCGCGCGTTGTACGACCGGTCGCCCGCCGCGTCGGCCGCGACCCGGAACTCATCGAAGCCGAAGGCACCGCCGACCGCGATCTCGAGCGCCGAACCCGGCGCCCCCGGGCGGATCGGGATGAACGCCTCGAGGTCGTTCGTGAGCTGCGAGGAGTAGGGATCCTCGCTCTGAAACGCGTCGATCGGGTTGTTCAGCAGCGCGACACGGTCCTTGACTTGCAGACCGATCAGCCCGTCCGGGAGACCGTCAACGACCGCGCCCACATCGAAGGTGTCGAAGCGATCCAGGTTCGACTGCCCAGCCAGAAGGTACTTCCGAAGCTGGTAGCCACCCTCGATCTCGAGATCGAGGTCCGAGTCCTTGAACGTAAGCCCCGCGCGCGGCGAAACGGCGAGCTCCAAGCCCCCAATCGGGTCGATCTCCGAGCGATAGACGTTCGAGCGCCACCCGAGGCCGGCTCCGAGCGACACGGTCAGCTCTCCACGATCGCCCACCGAGACGCCCGCCCGAGCAACCTCGGCGAACAAACCCGTAAAAAGCACGAAGACCGCGCTGCTTGCCGCCGACACCCGCATCCGAAGCTCAAGCCTCACGTTTCGAACGGTACCCTAGCCTGCTGTCGGCTGCGGCGCCCGGATTGCACCAAGTCCGTCATCCGGACCATTGGATGACGCCACGATCACAGGAACGGGCTCGCCTCGGGCGGGTCCGTCCACGTGAGGGTCTCCGGGACGTCAGTGTTGAGCTCCTGATCCGCCAACGCATCTCCTTCCACGGAGAGGTTGTCGGTGCCGAAGGCGTCAGAGTTGCCAGCGACACACCCTTGGGACTCGACGAGCAGGCCGTCGGCGCGGGAGTCGAGCACCGCGACCTGCCGCATCGTGCTGTCGAGCATCGACGTGTTCCCGCTCGCGATCAAGCCCGGGACGGACGCGCTCGCCGCGGAGGCCACCTGCCCCAGCGACCGCAGCGCGACGATCTTCGGTTGCAAGCAGTCGATCGCCTCCTGGTCACCGCTCTTCTCGGCGGCGCTCATCAAGCGCTCCGCCTGCTTGAGCGTGTCCGCGAGCTCCGCCGCGACATCTACCGCGTACTCCTGCTTCGCGGCGTCCGACATCCCGGTCAGCCGGGACATCGAACCCTTGACGCCGTCCTGCGCCAAAGCCGACCCAGCGGCGAAGACCAAACCGCCCAGGAGCAACGAACGCACCATCCGGGACTCTAGGGACATGCAACCCCCATGCAGCAACGTACCGCGAATCCCGCGCCCGTCAACCGGCGCCAGTCGGCCCGACATCACTTCTTTGGCGTGAAGATGAACGGGTACAGGAAGTCGCCCTCAACCTCTGCCGGGAACTTCCAGCGGCGGATCTTCCCCTCGATACACGCCGCGAACTCCGCGTCGCCGGTGGTGTTCGCGAACACGTTCGTAGACGTCACGCGCTCGCCACGGACCTGCATCTCGATCTCGACGCGGCCGGACAGCGACGGGTCCTCCTTCAGCCGGGTCTCGTAGCAGTACTTGAGCTGGCCGAAGTTGCGGGTAACTACGTCTTTCACGGAGTCCTGCGACGACACGTCTCGGAAGTCGGCAGCGCCGACCGCCACGTCGCCAGAGACCTTCACCGCCGGGCCCGCGCCGACCTCGGCCGAGCCACCACCAGCCGAACCCAACGCCCCGATGTCGGCGGAGCCTTCGGTGCCCTCGGTGTTGCCGCCACGGAGCCCCCGGTTGTCCGTCGACGCGATCGCGACGCCGTTCGCGCCCTCCAGCGCAGCGTCGATGTCGTTCATGCCCGCGTCGTCGTCCGCCCAGAGGTTCTCGGTGACGCCGCGCCCTTCGCCGCGCGAACCGATCATCTTGAGCAGCATGTTGTTCCGGCGCAGATCCTTCTCGACGCCCTCCTTCCGCGCAGCAGCCTCCCGCTTGGTCTCGTTCTCCTTCTTCGCCTTGGCTGGTCCGGTCTCGGACTCGACCGGACGGGTGAGGTTCGGATCCTCTACCTCGAGCTCCGGCTCCGGCGGCGGCGGCTCCTTGTCCTTGACCGTGATCTTCAGGAAGCGGTCCGGGATCTCCACAACGGTCGACGCGGGCGGCGGCTCGGCCGTCGTGATCCAGATCGCGAACACCGCAGCGACCGCGCTCCACAGCGCCAGGAACCCGAAGAACACCGGATCGTCTTCTTCGATGAACTTGGGCCGGAAGTCCATCGCCTCGATCGGGCGAACCGCCTGCGTTGGCGGCGGCGCCACGAACTGGAACAGGACGGTGACCTCGCCGATGGAGATCTTGCCGCGGTCTTCCTCGGACAACGGCAACGTCCAGTCGTTGCCCTCCTTCGTCGCCGAGCCTTCGGCCCGCAACCGTTCGATCGCGGCCACCGTCCCGCTGGCTCCGCTGATCTTCCCCTTCATCGCCTCGGAGAAGCGCAGGACGTAGCCGCGATCACGATGCTCGAACAGCGTGAACTCGGGCGGCAGCTTCATGTTCGGGAGCATGAAGGTGGCGCTCGCGGACTCGCCGACCGACACCGACTCCCCAGCACGAACCAAGCGCTCCTGGACGATCTTACCGTCCTGAATGACGCCGATTCGGAGCACCTTCTGCAAAGCCGGCTGTTGTGCCTTCGCCATCGGTCAGTACTCCGAACGCGCGGGGCGAGTCGCGGACGTAAGCAAGGGAGCGCGCCCGTTGGTGGCGACACGAGGCCTGTGTAACGCGCCGCCCGCCCAGAGGAGACCGGCCAAGCGCTCAGCGGGCGCCTGGTGCGGCAATGGCACGCGCGAACAAGCCGCAGCGGCCTCCCCGCACCCATCGATCGTCGTTCGCCCGAATTGCATCAGCCCCCCAAGCCCGATGACGCTCTTCTGGGACACCGTGTCGGGCGATCGGTTCACCAAATCGCTCGGCGTGTTGCCCCAGCCCCCAACGCACGGACCCGCTTACCGACACGTGTAGCGCCTTGACCTTAGACCTGCACCCGCTGAATTGCAAGCGCCGCCCCGCGGAGCGCGCCCGAAAAGCCGAGCGCGCCCAGCCCCTTTCGGAGATGGACGCGCGTCACATCCGGCGCCGGACACGAGGAGACGAAGCCGCGTCAGCGGCGCGCCTCACTCGCGCGTCTTGATGACGACGAACCGGAACTCGCTGAACTGAGCCTGCCCCGCCGTGTACATGACCTGGCGGATGACAGAGAACGGCAAGCGCTTGTCGCACTGCATCAGGATCTGACCCTTGAAGTCGAACTCACCACCACCGGCGCGGGCGCCGATGTCCTTGGCTTGCTCGGCCTTGTCGAGGAGCTTCTCGTACAGGGTCGTAATGAGCTGGCCCTTGAGCTCGCCTTCCGGGACGACCACGGTCGCTTGACCCGTGACCTCGTCGGTCGTGCTCTCGAGGTCCATCACCTTGACGCCGTCGACGATCACGTCGACCCGCGACACGACCACGTTCACGGCCGTCTTCGGAGCCTTGAGCGCCGAGGAGAGCGGCAGCTGAAGGTCAGCCGACGACTTCACCGAGATGTCCTGCGAAGAGAAGTTCTTGAGCAGGAACACCAGGATGATGGTCATCATGTCCATCATGGACGTGATCGAGAGGGCGCCCTCTCCAGAGTTACGACGCGGCTTCTTCTTGCCCATGACCTACTCCGCTCCACCAGCGATGACGACGAACGGGAACAGCAGGCGCGGCGCTCCGTCCACCATCGTGTTTGGATCCTCACGAGTCGAATCCATGGTCAGAACCAGCACTTCGTACGGGATACGGCTCTCGGGGACGAGGATGACGTTCTCCTCGTCCGAGTACTCGTCCTTGACCACGCCGAGCAGGCGCACCAGCTCCTTGTAGTCGTAGGATTGCGGCGTAGGGCAGCCTTCCTCGAGGCACGGAATGGTCGGGCCCTTTTCTTCGCCTTCGCCTTCGGCGGGCGCTGCCGGGGGCGCTCCCTCGACAGGAGGACCTTCCGGGTTGAGCACTGCAGCCGCGCCGGCGACCGTGAAGCCAAGGTCGGTGATCACCACCGACAGGTTCAGAGGCGGCTTCTCCGGCTGCTCTTCTACCGGCACCGGAGCGCCGATGGCAGGCAGCGTGGAGTCGATGACCGCCAGGCTGATGAACTGAGCCGCCATCAAGATGAACGGGATCAGAATCGTCACCAGGTTCATGACCGGGACGAGGTTGAGCTCATCGGCTTCCCCTCCCCGCTTACTTCCCTTGCTCATCGCTGCTTCTCCGAAGAAAGGCCGAGTGGCACCGTAGGACCGAAATCAGCCTTCAGCCGCCGCGTCTTCCTTGAGGGTGCCCCGCTTGCGCGCGGTCAACAGGTTGACCGTCTTGAGGCCGTACTGGTCGACGTCGTCCAGGATCTTGTTCGCGCGGTTCGAGATGTACGAGAACACCATCAGGATCGGGATCGCGACGACCAGACCGCCGAAGGTGGTGTACATGGCGACGGCGATACCGGACGCCAACATGGCCTGCTTGAGGTCGGCCGGCGCGTTCGCGACGGCGTCGAACGCCTGGATCAGACCCTGGATGGTGCCGAGGAGGCCGGTCAGCGTGGACACGTTCGCCAGCATGTTCAGGTACGGGGTCCGCTTGTTGATCTGAGGAACGACCTCGAGGGTCGCCTCGTCAACGGCGTTCTCGATCTCCTTCTCGGTCCGGTTCGCGCGGGTGAGCCCGGCCTTGACGACCTTCGGGAGGGCGGCGTTCGGCTCGGCGTTGCAGAGCTTGATCGCGCGGTCGATGTTGTTCGCCATGATCAGCTTCTGGATCTGCGCCATGAACGCGGTGGCGTTGATGTTCGCCCGGAAGACCACGTAGAACACGCGCTCGAACGCGATCGCGGCAGCGAGAACCCCCATGACGAGGATTACCCACATGAAGATGCCGCCGTCGTTGAACTTGTAGATCAAATCCATATTTGTAGCCTCCCTTCAGCGGGACGACCTCCCGCGGAATGCCCGTTCGGGCTCAGTTCGAGAACGCAGCTAGCTTACTTCGGAGCGGGGATGACATCAGCTTGGCTGTTGTGAGGTAGCTGTCATACATCGCGACGAATCTCGGCCCCGCGGCCCGATTGTCGGCTGGCGACGCTGCGCCTACGACCACGCTTGTGCACCCTTTGAAAACCGTTGTCCCAAGGACGCCGCGGTATAGCACGTGCGGACATCGGCGGGCATCAACTTCCACGACGCCATAGTTTCCTCACACTTCCGGGCAGCCCCTGGCGCGGGGCGCCGCTGAGCTCGGCGCTCGGAGGTGTGGGTATCGACCGCGAGCTCGGCGCCAGGTTCGTCAGGGAAACGTCAGCCCCCGATCAGAACGGGGCGCGCTCCAACGCCTCGGCGATTCGAGGCACGAAGCTCGCCTCGAGGGGCTCCAGGTCGTAGGCCTTCGCGAGGTTCTCCCGCGTGATGAGCAGGGCCAGCTCCGGCTTCTGGACTTCACCTTCGATGACGAGCGTGTCGAACGCGACCGGCGCAGCTGGCGCACTGGACGGCGCCAAAGCCGCGATCAGCAGGAACAATCCAGCGATTTGGCGATTCATGGCGCGCCCCACGGGTTCGGGTTGTCTTCTGCAGGTGGCGGTTCGGTCGGTGCCGGCTCGGCCGGCGCAGGTTCAGCGGGCACCGGCGCCGCAGGTGCGGCCGGGGCCGGCGCAGGCGGCGCCTGATCTGCAGGCGGGGCCGCAGGCGTCGGCGGGGCAGCGGCCTCCGGCGGCGGCGCTTGCTCGAGCAGTCGCTTCCGCTCCTCGACCTCCGCCTTCCGCTTCTCCGTCTCCGCGTCCTTTTGGCGCTTCTTCTCCGCGCGGTCCTTCTCCTTCTGAAACGCCGCGATGTACGCCTGCGCCCTCGCGACCTCCGAGCCCCCGGCCGCGAGGTACTTCTCGAGCTGGGACAGCGCGAGGTCGTACTCCTTCTTGTTGTCACCCGACAAGATACCCAGGTTGAACCAAGGCTCCGGAGACGACGGATCGAGCGTGAGCGCGCCCTCCCATGCGGCCGCCGCCTCCGGGACGCGCCCAAGCCCGCGGTACGCGATGCCGAGGTTCACCAGCACGTCCGCGTTCTTCGGATCGAGCGTGCGCGCGACCTCGAGCTCGGAGACCATGCCGTTGTAATCTCGGTTCTCATACAGGATGCGGGCGAGGTAGACGCGCGCACGCACCAAGTTCGGATCCAGGGCGATCGCCTCGCGCAGCCGCGCTTCGGCAGTAGGCACGTCGCCCTGACGGTAGAACGTCCACCCCAGGTTGCACAGCAGGGACGCGTTGGTGGTGCCGCCCGCGACCCCGCCAACGGCCTTCTCGAACACGAAGCGCGCAAGATCGAGCTGACCGAGATCCAGGTGTGCGAGGCCGAGCGCGTCGTACGCCTCCAGGCTCTGCGTGTTCACGCGAAGGGCCAACTTGCTGGCTTCGATCGCCTCAGTCGGCCGGCCGAGGCGCCGCAGCCCGTTGGCGAGGGCCACGCGGCAGGCCACATCATCGGGGGCGTACGTCGTGCCTGCGCGGTAGGCGTCGACCGCAGCGCTGAGCTGGCCCATACGCTCGTGCACGGAGCCGAGGTAGAGCCAGCCGACTGCGCTGTCAGGCTGAAGCTTGGTCGCCGTATCGAGCGCCGACTTCGCGCCAGCCAAGTCCCCGAGGCGCACACGCGCGACCCCGAGGTTCTGAAACGCGACCGCGTTGCGCGGGTCGTCGCGCGTGATCGCCTCGAGCTCACCGGCCGCCGCGCCGACATCGCCAGCTTCGAGGCGAGCGACTGCGCGTTCGAGACGCTCCTCGATCGTGCCCGTGACGTCGGTCGCGGCCTCGACCGCGGCAGGGACCTCGGCGGCCGGCACCGGGACGGTCTTGGGTCCGCACGCGGCGAGCAAGAGGACGAGCGGGACGATGTTCATGGCGCCTCCACCGGGGCCGGCGCCGGCGGCCGTACGGGCACGAGAGGCGGCGCGGCGTCGCTCGTCGCCTCACCCGGGATCTCGAGCTTCTCGGCGGGGTACTTGAACGGGTCGATCTGATTGAGCGTGTCCTTGGCCTTGGTGACCCACTCGTTGTATTGCCGCTTCTCAGCCGCTTGGGCGATGATCGTCTGGAAACGCGAGACGGCCTTCTCCTGCGCAGCGTCACCGAGCGGGTAGAACTCAGTGGCGATGATCTCCATGAAGACCTCGCACTCCTCGTCGCCGTAGCTCGGTGGGCACTCCATCTTGTAGACGAGGTCCGCCGAGTACAGGTACGTCGAGGCCGCGAGGTAGAGCGCCCCCATCGCGTACTCGAAGTCGCCGTACGTCGCGATGAACGACGAGACGCGCACCTCGAACGCCTGAACCTCCGCCGGCTTCGTCTCGAAGAGGATCTTGGCGTCCTTCTCGTCGTTGCCGGTCAACGACTGCGCGACGAGCGTGTCGTACGCCGCCTGGACCTCGCGGAACGCGGCGGCAGCAGCGACGTGACGGCCCTTGAACCCGATCGGGGTGCCCGCGTTCGCGTACTTCACGTACTCCTGCTGGAGCAGGTCGAGCTGAGCCGTGTGGCCGCGGGTGTCGCCGCGCGCCGCTGCCAGCGACGCGAGCCGCGACCGCGCCTCAAGCAGCCGATCCGGATCGCCGGACTGACGGTATTTTTCGATGAAGCGGAGGTAGAACTTCTCGGCTTGGTCCGTGCCCACCTTCTCGTACTCGGCTCCCGCGCGGAACAGCACCTCCTCGGTGTCCGGCCGGCCTGGGAAGCGAGACGCGTACGTCTCGTACGCGCGCGCCGCGCCCAGGTGATCGCCTAGGCCCGTCCGGAGGAACGCGGCGTTGTACTGCGCCGCTGGGGCGTTGATCTCGCTGTCGGGGAACCGGGCGACCAACGACTCGTAGTACGGGATGGCGCGCTCGAGCTCGAACAGCGACTCGTAGTTGCTGGCGATCCGGAAGTACAGCCCCTCGGAGCGAGGCTCGTCCGGGTACAACCGCACGAACTCCTCGAACAACGCGATGGTCTGCTCTGCCTTGCCTTCTCGCTGGTAGTTGTTCGCGCTCGCGATCAGCGCGTCCGGCGCGTACTGCGACTTCGGGTAGTCCTTGTGGAAAGCGAGGAACGCCTCGGCGGCCCCGAGGTAGTCGCCGTTGGACTCGAAGGCCTGCGCCAGCTTGAACGCGGCGCCCTCTTCGAGGTTCTTGAAGTCGAGGGTGCGGTTGGTGGTCTCGCCGAGCTGCTGGGTCGCGTAGATCTTGGCGTACCGACGCAGGTTCTCGAGGTCGTTCCGCATGCGGTAGATGTCGAGCACGTAACCGGCAGCGAACGCCGCCTCGTTGCGCTGGGGGTAGGTGTCGACGATCGCGAGCAGCCGGGGCAGCGCTTCGTCGAACCGATTGTGCATCATCAGCATCTGCGCGCAGAGGTAGCTGAACGCCGGGCGGTTGAGCTCCACGGCCGCGACCAGCTCTTCGTGGTTCAACGCCCCTTCCGCCTCGGAGGGACTGAACGTGTGCGCCATGACCCGGTCGGTCGCGTCGATAAACGCGCGATGGTCGTCGCTCAGCGCGAACACCTCGATCTGACCGCCACCTGGGGTCTGCTCCACCCGCTCGACGACCGCGCTCGCGGGCCGCTGATCGGGGGGACCATACGCTTCGAGCAGCCGGCCCCGCGCGAGCAAGCCCTGGTACATCGAGCCGTCGCCGTAGCCGTGCGCGTCCGACGTCGCGACGAGCGCGTCGAACTCCGCAGCGGCCTCACGATACGCGGCGCCTTCGTTCAACGCCGCAGCGAAGTACCACTGGTGCTCGTAATAGTCGTCGGCGATCGGGAACGTGTCCAGGTATTCCCTGAACTTACCAGCGGCGGCCATGAACGCGGCGGGCTCCCGCGTGCGCTCAGCGGCGATCCAGTACTCACGCGCGACGGTCGACAACGAGCCTTCGATGTAGTCGAGGGCGCGCTGCACGGCGTCGGGGTTGTGCCGGTTGGCCGACCACCAGTCGGAGCCTTCGGCGTATCGCTCGGTCAGCACGACGCGGGCGCCTGCCGACTCCTCCATGTTGCCGTCGAGCTCGTTGGTCCCGATGGTCGCGAGCAGGCGAACCACCTGGAACTGCTGGTCCGGATTGTCGGGCTCGAACCGCCACGGATCCTGCTGCACGCGCTCGTGCACCTGCACGGCCTCGCGGTACCGACCATACTGACCGAGCACTTCGCCCATCGCCAGCAGGACATCGCGCTCGTAGCCGCGGTATTCGCGGCGCCCGAACCAGCTCATCGCCTCGTCGACCGCGGGTGTGCCGTTCATGTCGGCGACGTCGGCGAACGAGTGCGCCATGTACTTGATGGCGTCCGGCTCGTAGTCCGACCGCCGGCCCGACTCGCGGAACCCCGACGCCGACTCCCCGAGCAGCCGGTCGAACACGTCGAGCGCGCGCGGGTACTCTTCCGGGGTGCTGCTCGTCTTGTAGTACGACCACGCGAGGTAGTACATCGCGTCCGTGTAGTGGCGCCCCTCCCTCCCCTTGTCCAAGACGAGCCGGTACCGGGCGATCGCCCCGTCGTACTCACCCTGATTGAACTGGATCGTCGCCACGTACAGGTGCGCGGTGTCGACCAGATCCGACTCGGGGTGCCGCGCGATCATCTCTTCGAACGTCTGCCGCGCCAACGCCTCGTCGCGCTGCATCGCGTTCTCGTCTTTGTACGCGAACCCGAGCATGTAATAGGCTTTGTCGACGTCGCCGTACTGCTCGTTGGCGGGCAGATCGCGGTTGTCGGCGATGACGCGCTCGAGCAGGCTGATCGACGGGCTCAGGTCCAACTCGGGCTCTACCGGGATCTCGTCGAAGCGGCCCTGAGCGACCAACTCCGCCTCGATCCTGTCGTATTCGCCGTGCGCCTCGAGCCAGCGCTCCACCGACCGCTCCCACAACAAGTCGGACAGCCGGAACCGGACGCCGGAGGACTCGGGGCGGGTCGGGTTCTGGGCCAAGAACGACTCGAACCGGGTGATGGCGTCGTCTCGACGGGCGCGCTCCTCGGCCTCGAGCGCATCGATCTCGGCGTCGAAGCCTTCGTTTACCTGTGCGCGCGCCTCCGCTTCCGAGTAGTCGACCACCGCGCGGGTGTCGGCCTCGAACTCATTGAGACGCTCGACGAAACGCTGCTTCGTCGCCCGCCACTCGTCGACCTCCGCCGGATCGACGGCGGCCACGACAGGCGGATCCTGCGCATAGACGGGAAGGGCGAGCATACACAACAGTCCGAGCAAGCTCGGACCGAAGAAGCCCCAGGGGGTGACTCGCGACGTGCGCTGCGGGTTGACGAGTCGCATGGCGCCCTACCTGTTCAGCTTCTGACGGATGAGTTCGAACCGCTGGTCCAGCTCGTCCAGCACACGCTTCTTCTCCTCGACGACCAGCTCTTGCTGCTCCGCGAGGGCGACCTTCTGGCTCCAGTACACGTCGATCACGCCGAGGTCGGCGCGCATCACCGACTCACCGAAGAAGTCTTCGAGCCGGCCGAACCCCGCGCGGGTGGTCGCGGCGGACACACGCTCCGCGTCGCCGTACAACGCGTCGACGTCTTGCTGCTGGCGCGCAACGTTTGCGACCTCCGCCTGGAAGCGCGCCTTGATCTTCTCGATCTCGCCACCCTCCTGCGAGCCGAGCCGCGGGAACACCTCGGTGAGGGTGGCCTGGGCGGAGCCGAGCTGGCCGTGCAACGAGTCGAGCCGTGCCGCCATCGGATCGTTCGCGAGGCCAGAGCTCTTTCGGGTCTGCGCGTACGCAACGCGAAGCGCCGACACCTCGGCCGCGACCTTCGAGGACGGGCTCAGGTCGACCTGAATCGTACCGGTCGTCGCGGTGATCTCGGCGGCGACGGCGTCGAGCGCGTGCCGGACCGCGGTGCGCTCGGCTTCGAGAGCCTGCGCTTGATCCGGCTGGCCCGCGTTGCGGAGCGCGTCGATCTCGTCGGACATCGAGCTGACCTTGGCCAGCAACGACGCCCGCTCCGAGGTGAGCGCCCCGAGCTTCTCTTCGTACGCGTTGCGGGACTGCTCGTCCCCGACGCTGAGGGCGAGGACCCGCTGCGCGAGCGCGGCGCGCTTGGCCTCCAAGCCAGGCAGGCCGGCGTCGGGGCCACCGCGCGCCTCACTCGCCAGCCAGCGGTGCTCGATCTCGAGCAGCGCGATCTGTTGCTGAAGGGTGGCTCCGAACGCCGAGATCGCGTCGTAGCGGAGCTGATCGTAGCCGCCCAGCGCCGACCCGCCCCCCAGCGCCGACTGCAGCTCCGCGATGATCGCGAGCGACTCCGACACGTCCGCCTCGCCGCGAGCGAGAGCCCGATAGATGTCCAACGCACGCGAAATGTCGGGATCTTTCTGCATCATGGAGTACGCGAACGGGGGCAGGTCGCCAAGCGCATCGACGTTGCCCTTCATCTCGGCGTCGATGATCTGCGCGAACACCTCACGCGGCCGCTCGGACGAGAGCGCCATGACGGCGAACTGGTCCCGGACCGGCCCGTACGTCTTGATGACGCGGTCGTACCCGACGAGGGCGTCGTCGTACCGCAGCAGCTGGTGCTGCAAGTGCGCCTGGACGAGCCTGAGCTGGGCGGCGTACGGATCGTCCGAGAACCGAATCATGAACGTGTCGACGGCTTGCTGCGCGCTCGCCCAGTCCTCGAGCTTCACGTAGCACCAGACGATCTCGTACAGTTCGTCGGAGAGATAGGGCGACTCACCG
This sequence comes from uncultured Pseudomonadota bacterium, assembly GCA_903897935.1. Lineage (GTDB taxonomy): Bacteria > Myxococcota_A > UBA796 > UBA796 > CAIUDO01. Next base: position 1,337 of record CAIUDO010000545.1, on the reverse strand, counting down.
CGGAGCTTGCTGTACCAGTCCGCGGCGACCGCGTACTGCTCGCGGTCGTAGAACAAACGACCCGCGGCGAGCACGCTCAGGTCGATGACGAGCTGGTCGTCCGGGATGTCGCTCGTCTGCAGCGCGACCTCCTGGAACACCTCCATCGCCTGATCGTTCGATCCCTCCAGCGTGTACAACGCCCCGAGGAAGTACCGAGCCTTCAGGTACAACGCCGAACCAGGGAGGATGTCGAGGAGCTGCGACTTGGCCTTCGCGAGGTCCCCTTGCCGCCAGAACGCCCGGGCGACCGAGTACCGAATGGCGTCGCTCGGGCGCACGCCGCCCAGCAGGACCTCCTTCTGGTAGAGCGCGTCGAACAACGACTTCTGCTCGGTCTCGGCGTATACCTCGAGGAGGCGCCGCACCGCGTCTTCCTTGTACGGGTGCCCCGCGCGGGTGAGGATGACCTCGTACTCGGCGGCCGCCGAGTCGTAGTTGCCGATCTGCCGCAGAGACTCGGCGAGGTACCACTCGGCGTCGGCGCGGAGGGCCTCGTCGGTGACGGTGCCGCCGGCGACCAAGCCGAAGAAGCCAGTGGCCGACGCTTCGTAGTCCCCCAGCAGGTAGGTGAAGAGCTCGTCTTCGAAGCGGAGCGTGGCGTCACGCCCGCCCGACATCGCCCCCCCCGGCGACGCGCGCAGCGCGATGGCCGACACCCGTGAGGTGAGCGACGCGACGTCCGACCCGAGCGCGTCGACCTCGGCCCCGACGTCGGCCCCGAGCGCCGAGCCCGGCCCGAGCAAGCACAAGCAAAGGGGCAACATGCGCCACCCACCACGATTCATGCGGGGCATCGGCTACTCGCTCCGAATTTCTTCGGAGCGCAGCTCGTACGACACCGACGGCCGCTTCGTGTAGCGCTTGACCATTCCGCCCTTCTCGTCGAGCTCGATCTTCACGACCTGCTTCTTGCCCTCCGGGATCTCGACCTCGTAGGTCGACTGGAGGCGGAACGTGTAGTCGTTCAGGTACGAGAACACGCCGTAGCCGTTGCCGCGCATGGTGTAGTTCACCATGACCTCGTGCGAACCTGCCGGGAGCGAGCGCTCGAGGACCTTGATCTCCTCGGACTCGATCTCACCGTCGCTCACCGAGCGCGCGTAGACCGTCTTGCCGTCGAGGAAGATCTGCACGCTCTCGATGACGTAGCTCGAGGCCAGCTTCTCTTCGTGGAGCAAGACGAGCCGCGTGCCGACGCCCGATCCCTCCAGCACCAGCTCCCGGAGCAGCTGCAGCGTGGCCTTCGAGCGGAACACGCGCTCCTTGAGCTCGTTGACCTGCTGCTCGACGCCGAG
>CAIUDO010000544.1 GCA_903897935.1 uncultured Pseudomonadota bacterium | reverse complement strand
TGGTTTCGCCACACGAGCATGGCGTAGGTCGGCAACGACGCGTCCCAGTTCTGTCCGTGGTACAGCACCCCCAAATCGAAGTCGCCGTCCATGTCGATGTCCGCGAAGGCGGCGCCCTCGTCGAACGCGGGGATGATCCCCGCGGTCTCGTCGGTCACGAACCAGGGCGCGCCCGGCACCGACTCGTTGCGCAAGAATTCACCGCACACGTACAGGTCGGGATCCCCGTCCCGGTCCACGTCGACCAGCTGCGCGCCTTCTGGGCGGAACGCGCCCGACACCGAGAGGTCGATGCCCACCTCGCTGGCGACCTCGTCGAAGCGCCACACCCCGCCCTTGTCCGGGCCGAGGTTCATGTACAGGCCGGACTACCCGTAGTAGGCGGGCACGAACAGGTCGATGCGGCCGTCCCCGTCGACGTCGGCCCAGCCGTTGGTCTCTGCGGACTGCGACCCGATCACGGGGAACGATTCGACGGGCAGCTCGGAGAACGCGCCCCCGCCCTCGTTGTGGAGCAGCTTCGCAGCTCCTCCCCGAGGCTCGGTGGACCAGTCGGGGAGGCCGTCGCCGTCGTAGTCCCCGAGGCTCGCGCCATACTGAAACACCAGGCCGACCTGGGGAACCGTGACGAGGTTCCACCCGCCTGCGGCGTCGTTGAGCCACACTGCGCGCGAGTACGGCACCGCCACATCGGTCCAGCCGTCGCCGTCGACGTCGGAGACCGAGATCCCGTACCCGAACCCCCAGCCGTCCCGGTCCGTGTGGTCCGGCCAGCGCACGAACGGGTCGGCCGCGAAGCCCACCGCGGCGAGCAACGTCAACATGAGCACCCCCAGTGACGACAGGTGACACGAACGGTGCGCGCCGATCAAGAGAGTCTGCGCGGGCGCGCCGTGCAAGCGGGACAGCGGTGCGGCTGCGTCTCGGCTCGTTCGCGCCGCGCGCCAAAGCCGATCAGAGGTGAATACTCGTTCACGGGCATCGACTGCTCGCCCGTGTCGGGCGCCCAGACGATGGTGGAGCGATGGGACGTGTGCGGGATATGGTAAGTTTGAGGAGAATACCGCCGACGGTCAGCCCCCGGTCGCTTCGCGCGTCAGCCGTCTCGCCGATGCGACAGGCCGAGGTTCACCCCCCACCCGGTCGAGCCGACCACCGCCGCGTACACCTCGCTCGCGCCGAGCTCTACGTGCAGGCCCGCCCCGAGGGGCGCGGCGACTCCGAGCCCGGCTTGGTGCCACGCCGCAGTGTCGAGGTCCCACTTGAGCTTTGCGAGGCCCGACGCCTCGACGAACACCCACCCCCACGACCGGCCCCCCACCTCCGGCACCAAGCCGACCTGCGCCCGGTACAGCGCCCCGTCCACGAACGCCTGGTCGGTGAACCCGGGCATGGCCCATGAGGTGCGGTGGCGGTAGCCCGCCTCGGCGATGAACCACAGCCGCTGCTGCCCGACGGCGGGAGAGGCCCCCACCGCGAGGATGCCGTCCACGTCGACCTGATCGTCCCCGAGCGACGGCAACGCGGGCGCGGCCGCCGCGTCGTACAACGGCAGGTTCGCGATGACGTGCGCCGACACCGGCATGCGCGCGACCGGCGCGACACCGACACCGACACCGACACGCGCCTTGGCGAAGCCCGCGGTTCGGTTCACGAGGGTGGCGCCTGCCGCCTGGGTCTGGCACCACCGGTACGGGACGTCGGCGACGAGCTGGAGGTGGGGCAAGACCCCCACCTCCGCGTAGGCCGACGCGGTCCAGTCGAGGTACGACCCGACCCCCTCGACGTCGCCGCGCCACGTCGCCCCGCTCGCCTTGAGGTACCAGTGCCCGGGGGGTTTGACCCATGGGCCGGCGGACGCCGGCGAGGCGACGATGAGCGCGGCGCTAAGGAGCCACATGCGCGCTCCGCACGTTGTCCAGGTTCGCCTCGGAGAACACGAGCCCGCCCGCGATGACGTCCCCGGCGGTGCCCCCCAGGATCTGCTCGACCACGTACAGAGCCCCTTCGTAGGCCGCGAGGCCGCCCGCCGAGGTCACCACGTTGCCGTGGCGCACGATGCGGGCGTCTTCTCGGACGACGCCGATCGCGGGGAACGCGGTGCGGAGGTCCTCGAAGTACCCGGGGAAGGTCGTGACCTCCAGCCCGTCCAGCAGCCCCGCGCTCGCGAGGGTGAACGCGCCCCAGCAGTGCGAGGTGATCCACGTGGCGCCGGCGGCCTGGTCGGCGACCCAGGCGATGAGCGCGGCGTCGTCGAGCTGAGCGTCCATGCTGTGCGCGCCGCTCGGGATCACCAGCACGTCGGCCTGCGGCGCGTTCGCGAACGTGTAGTGCGGCGCCAGGCGATCACCGTAGGCGCCCGTGATCGGCTCCTCCGTCGCGGCCACGAAGTAGACGTTCATGCTGTCGCCCGCGTGCGCGAAGATGTCGTACGGAGCGGTAGCTTCGCCGACGTACAGGCCATCCATGATCAGCACGGCGACGTTCATCGGCTGCTCGAGCGGCGGGAGGGCCTCCGCGGACCCGGGCGCGGAGCCGATCTGGGGCTGGCGCGCGTAGCTCAGGTTCTGGTCGTCGAACACGAGCCCGGCGGCGACCCCCTCCGCCACCTCGGTCCCGAACACCTGCTCAACCACGTGTAAGGACGCCTCGTAGGCGGCGAGCCCGCCGTTCGACGTCACCACCGCGCCGTCGTCATCCGCGACCCAGCGGTCGGTGGTCACGAGCTCGCCGATGTCGGGGAACTGGCTGCCGAGATCATCGGTGTACCCGGGGAACGTGGTCGCCCGCAGGCCGTCGAGCACCCCAGCCGCGGCGAGGGCGAACGCCCCCCAGCAGTGCGAGGTGACGTAGGGCGCCCGCTCCGCCTGCTCACGGATGTAGCCGATGTACGCCTCGTTTTGGAGATCGCTGTCCATGCTGTTCGCGCCGGACGGCACGACGAGCACGTCGAGCTCGGGCGCGGTGTCGAACGTGTAGTCTGGGTACAGGAGCTCGTTGTAGTACCCGACGATCGGGTCCATCGTCTCCGCGACGTAGAACACGTCGACGTTGTCCTCTCCGGCGCGCACGTACACGTCGAACGGTGCGGACGCCTCGGTGATGAACAAGCCGTCGGTCACGACGATGCCCACCTGGGCGGGGAGCTCGATCTCGCGACGGCCGGGCGCGCATGCGACGGTGACACAAAGGGTGATGCCGAGCATCACACGGGGATGGTTCATGGGACGCCTCATGGTCGAAGGACACGCCGCAGCGCGCCTCCCCGAATGGCGTCAGCGCGCGGCGGTGATCCGGGTTGTGACGCGCCCGCGACCTGCGGGCGCTTCATGGAGTCAGTTCGGGCGGCGATGCGACGGCATCGGACCTCCTTGCGCGGACGAACGATAAACCGAGGGCGCGCCGCTGCAACCGGCGGGGCCGCCGCGTCGATTCGGGTCGGCGGGCACCCGACGCCGCCATTGTGCCGGGATCGGCTTGATGATCGCGCGGATTGTCGTCGCGCGGAGCTTGGACTGCCTGTCCTGCTTGCAGCGACGTGGCCTCTCTACACAGACGCCTGCGTCGCGTTTTGCGTGGTGTGGGCCATTGCTGGCGTTGGAGCAAGACGGGCTGACCGATGGGCCCGTTTGGTGGCTGCCCCGATCGGGTAAGCAGCCTTACGCGTTCACGATCTTCGAGGTGCCCGTCCTGCTGTCGGTCGGAGCGGTCCCCGCTCGGCGCGGCTGGATACGACGCCGCGTCGCTGTTGGAGGTCTGCGTGTCGTCCGAGCTCGAGCGCGTGCAGCAGCTCGTCACCGCCGGGGATCTGGGCGCCGCTGAGGCGGTGTGCGCGTCCTCCGGGCTCGCCGAGGGGTGGCGCCTCGTCAGCGTCGCCTACGGGCGGCGCGGCGCGAAGGAGGCCTCGCTCGCGGCGGTCGAGCGCGGCCTCATGGTGGGGGCGACGGCCAGGCTGCACTACCAGCACGGGGTCGCGCTGGAGGCCCTCGGGCGCGCGGCGGACGCCCTCGCCGCGTACACGGCCGCCACGGTGGCCGACCCCGCCCATGCGTGGGCGTGGGTGAACCGCGGGCGGCACGAGGACGACGCGGGGCGCCACGCGGACGCCATCGCCTCGTACGATCGCGCCCTCGCGCTCGACGAGAAGGACGAGGTCTGTTGGTCGAACCGAGGCAACAGCGCGCTCGCGCTCGGCCGCTTCGATGACGCGCTGGCGAGCTTCGATCGTGCCCTCGCGCTCGCGGACTCCCCCCAGGCTCGGCTGGGCCGGGCGAGCACGCTGGTGGAGCTGGGCCAGATCGATTCGGCGAACGCCACCAACCCCGCGGGCACCCGGTTCGACCGCGGCGTCGCGGTGGAGGTCGCCGAGGCCCTGCCCGACGGCCGCCGGCTCGTCGTGCGTTACCGCACCGAGCGGCACTCCCGCCCCGAGTGGCTTCGAGTCGAGGCAGAGGCCGTGGCGCGCGTGATCGCGCAGCGCTTGGGTCACCCGGCCGGGGGGGCCCCGGGGGTGCGGGTGGCCTACCGGTTCGTCCCGTTCGAGATCCGCGACGACGGCGACGTGCTCGTCGTGTGCGCGCCCGACCTGCGCGCGCCCACACGCTCCCAGGGCATCGTCACGTTCGCGCTGCAGGCGCTGGTGATGGCCCGCATCCTGCACGATAGGGTGCGGGTGGGGATGACCCCGGCGAGCTGGTTCGACACGATCGATGTGCAGCCGGGAGCGCTTCGGAGCCGGGCCGTCGTCGCGCGCCGCGACCTCCCGAGCGCGGGGGGGCGTAGCGGCTGGTCGGTGGTCGCCGAGGGCGCGGAGGTCGATCCTTCGACGTTCGAGGCGACGCCGATCATGGCGCTCCTCCTCATCCGACCGGAGCTCGCGAAGCCGATCACGCTCCCGGTAGGTTGGACCGTCCGCTTTGACGGTCACGCGGTGGTCGGGGTGACGGACGAGCACGGCGCGGAGCGGTGGCAGTAGGAGGCACCGCACGCTGCGCGATCTGGAGGAGCGTCACCGCGGGTCGTGCGTGATCGCGGCGAGGTGCGACGGGTCGTCGATGCGGGTGAGCAGGTCGACGTCGACGATGGGCCGCTGGCCGACCTCAGGGACGTAGACGGTCACCCCGCGGTGGAGCAGGTCGGCGCGCGTCGCCAGGTCCTGGAGGCGCACCCGGTCCGCGGTCGGACCGACCAACGGGTGCGGCGCGCCGTAGTAGACGACGACCTCGTGCGACGGCGGGTAGGTCTGCAGCAGGTGGTCCACCAGGCGCGTGAAGCGCTCCGGCCGGCTCGGTCGCTCGGCGTGCAGGCGGGTCTCGACGTTGCCGACCTGCCACAGCACCGCGGGAACGGTCGGGTCGAGCGGCCGCCGACGGAGGAGCATGTCGGTGGCCTCGTACATCTGCACGCCCCGAAGGCCCGGATCGACCCACAGGTCCGCGCACAGGGCGTCGAGGGCGGAGACCCCGGGTAGCACCACCACCGTGAGCCCGAGCAGGCGCGCCAGGTCACGGACCAGGAAGGGGGGGTAGCAGAAGACCAAGGGGTCGCCGTGCACCGCCATGACGACCGGGGCGCGGTCGAGGGCGGCCTCGATCACGCGCGCCGCCATGTGGTGGTACGCGTGCAAGCGCAGGTGGCCGGGCTGGTAGGTGCCGTCGACCAGCGACGTGACCCGCGGGCAGCGCGCGGCGAGGAACGTGTGGGTAGCGAGGCCGGCGTCGAGCACGAGCACCTCGCGGGCGCGTCGGATGGCCCGATCGGCCTCGAGCGTGACCTGGCCGACGCCCGTGATGCCCAGGCCGACCACGGTGATGTCGGCCTCAGCCATCGGCCCGCCCCTGCCCGGTGACCGCGGCGATGAGGTCGAGCAGCGCCGCGCCGCGGGCGTCGGGCGGGGCCGCGGTGACGGCGGCGACCGCGGCGGCGACGTCGTCCCCGTCGAGGCGGTGGCCGAACGGGCTGGCCTCGGGGGCCGGGGCCGGGGGCGCGGAGAGCGGCGAGATGTGGCTCTGGTAGCTGACCCACCACGTCCCGTCGGGTCGGGGCACGGCCTGGGGGGTCAGGCGGACCACGAAGGCGAGCTCGGGGAACGGCAAGGTCGGGGCGGGGCCGGCTGCAGGGG
>CAIUDO010000543.1 GCA_903897935.1 uncultured Pseudomonadota bacterium | reverse complement strand
CCTGGTCGACTTCGCGCGGCGTCGCGGCACCGCGGTCGCTGGGCCCGATCTGGAAGATGCTCGGCGCGCTGTTCGGACGCATCATCATCGTCACGCCGAACACCGTGTCCTGCGCGCGCTGGCCGTGGTGGTAGAGCGCCCCCTCGCGCGCGAGTCCCGTGGAGTCCTTGCGCTCGCCGCCGTCGTCGGCGAGCAGGATCGACTGGCGGCCGAGCGACCATCGCGCCGCCTCGGGCTGCGACGCGAATCCCTTCAGGTCGTTCGGGGCCGTGGCGTTGAAGTAGCTCACCTCGAGCTGCGCGCCTTCGGCGGGGCGTGTCCAGGTCCAGGGGGTCAGCGGCGAGCCGTCGACGAGCGCGCGGCCCGTGGCACGCTTGAGCGACAGCGGGTCGGGAAAGTACTGCGGCACCTCGCTGCGCGTGTTGTCGGTCACCATGAGCGGCACCTGGATCGCCGTGCCGACGCGAACCATGCTGTTCCACGAGCTGCTCTCGGGGGTCATCTGCAGCTGGGTCGTGCCGCCCTTGGCCGGTTCGACACGGATGCCGAAGCCGTAGTTGTTGTTTCCGCCGGTGTTGCCCGCGCCGCCCGGTGGCTGGTACTGGGACGTCGGCTGCTGTCGATCGGTGAAGAAGACGATCTGGTCGCAGCGCAGGAAGTCGGTCGGGTCGCGCGAGCCGTCGAGCAGCGGAATCGTGGTGTCGGCCGGCGCGCCGTAGATCTGGCGGTTCACGTCGTTGCGCACGGCGAGGCACTGGATGGCCATGAAGCCGCTGCGGTTGAGGCGCTCGATGTCGCCTCGGATGGTGCGCTCGATCGCCGTCGCCGTGGTCTGCAGGTCGGCGTTCGCCTCGCCGAGTCCGGACACCTTGCTCGCCGTCGAGAAGATGCGCGCGGTCGCCCCGAGGATGACGAGCAGCACGGTGATGCTGACGAGGAGTTCGACCAGGGTGAACCCGCGCGCGCGCATCACAGCTCCTCCACCACGGCGTAGACCGGGACGAACTCGTTGCCGATGGCGTCCCAGCGCGGGATGAACCAGATGTCCTGGATGCCCTGCGGCGCGTCGCCGCCCGAGCCCGGCGTCGCGAGAATGCCGCCACCGAGCGAGGTGTCGGCGTTGTCGGCGTCGAACAGCGCCTCGCTGAAGGGCTGCAGCGGCACGGGCTTCGCGAGCAGCACCGGGCCGTCGGCGGCGGTCGCCCGCCCGCTCGTCACGCGATGCGTGTTGCCGTAGAAGTCGACGAGCCACTGTCCCGTCGTCTGCCACTGGTCGGCGTAGCCCAGGCCGAGCTTCGAGGAGTCGTCGACGGTCGTGACCGGGCCCGTGCCGGGCACGCCCGTGTCGTCGAGCCCCGGACCGAAACGGCTCGAGTCGATCGAGGTGCCGCCCGCGCCGCCCTTGGTGTCGAGGCCACCGGCGCCCCACACGTTTCCCGAGCCGACGCCGGCGGAACGCCGGAGGTTGCCGGGACCGCCGTTGCGGCTCGACACCCACACGGGGATCGGCGGCCGCTTGGCGAGCGCCGAGCCGAACTCGGGATCGGCCGCCGTGTCCACCGGGACGGTCGCGTAGGGCGTGCCGGCCCCGTTGGGCTGCGCGTTCAGCTTGGACAGTCGGTAGACGAACACCGCCACCTGCACCCGGCCGTTGAGGCGTCGGAACATGCAGTCCCACAGGTAGCGCGGCGGTTCGACGGGACCCGAGCCGTCGCGCGGCTGGGGCCAGTAGCGCTCGCGCTGCGTGAAGAAGACGCCGCTCTCGCTCAGGGCGTTGCCCGCGTTCGCGGGATCGCCGACGCGCGGCGGCATGCCGCTCGCCGGTCGGGCCGCGAAGGTCCACGCGTAGTTGGGCGAGCGCACGTCGCGAAGCAGGTCGTACTTCGCGCGGTTGTACGGGATGCCGTACAGCGCGTCGGTCACCGAGGTGACGTAGCCCACGCCGTCCGGAAGGTCACTGAGCTGTCGTCCGTAGCCCGCCGCGCCACCGGGCACGCGCAGCTTGTTGCCGTTGGTGGGGTGCGGGCCCACGCGCTGCGCCGTCAGGATGAGGCTGAAGATGTCGTACATGCCGGTCTCGTCGAGACCAGCGGTGGCCGCGTTGT
>CAIUDO010000542.1 GCA_903897935.1 uncultured Pseudomonadota bacterium | reverse complement strand
GATCGGCACCGCGATCGGCGGGTTCACGATCTACGCGATGCTGCAAGACGACGTGAAGTCGGAGTTCGGCGCCTGATGGCGTGGCGCCGCGCGAACTTTCGCGGGCAGACGGTCTGGGCGGAGGTCGACGGCGCGGGCGCGCTGGCGGCTTCGTCCGGGCGCGTCGCGATCCGCTACGCCGCCACCGAAGGCGCGAAGCTGTACCGCGCCGGCGCGGCGGGCGTCGTGTTGTCCGGCGACGGCCCCGTGGATCTGCCCGCTGGCGTCGACGCGGACGCCGCCGGTGGCGCTCCCCGGACGGCCGCCAAGGGGGCGCGGGCGGCCAGCGGCTTCGGGTCCGCGGCGACGCGCACCGCCGATCAGGCCGCGCGCGCCGTCAACGCCGCGAGCGACCTCGTGCGCAGCCTCGGCCCCGACGCCGTCTTGTGCTGGACGGACGGCGGGTGCGAGCCGAACCCCGGCCCAGCGGGCAGCGGGGCGTTCGTACGCCTGCCTGACGGGCGCGTCGCGCGCGCGTCACGGTCGCTCGGCAGGGGCACCAACAACATCGGGGAGCTCGACGCGGTCGCGCTCGCGCTCGACGTGATCGAGGCGGCGGGTGTCGGCCGTGGGGCACGCGTCGCCATCATGACCGACTCGAAGTACGCGCACGGCGTGCTGGCGTTGGGCTGGAAAGCGACCGCGAACCGTGAACGGGTGCTGGCGATCCGGGCGCAGCTCGCGGGTTGGCCGAACGCGTCGTTGCACTGGGTCGCTGGTCACGCGGGCGTCGACGGCAACGAAGAGGCCGACCGGCTCGCATCGTCTGGGATCGCGGGGCGAACCGCGGTGACTTGGGCCTGAGCGGCGCCGGTCAGCCCAGCAACGATCCCTGTGCCAGCGCGCCGATCGTCGCCCAGCGCGTGCGCACGAACGGGGGCCACGGCTTGCCGGTGCGGGCCCACGCCGCGATCCATGCCTTCGTCTCGGGGTCGGACGGGTAGCCGGAGCCGAGCTCGCCGAACCGCGCGCGCTCGGCGTCGAGGCGGGCGTCGCGGGTGGTCTTGGCGAAGATCGAGGCGGCCCCGACCACCGGGTACGTCGCGTCGGCCTTCGGCTCCATCGTCCACTGGGCGCGGATCGGGGCGACCTCGGCGGCCAAGCGCTCGATGGTGCGGGCGGTCGTCGACGGGTGGCCCAGCGCGTCGACGAAGATGACGTCGGGCCGCGCTTCGCGAACGATGGAGACGATGGCGGCCTCTTCGAGCGCGTTCAGGTTGCCGGCGTCGATCGCGTCGGGCTCGATCGCGCGCACGAGCGCCGTCCCGAGGGCTCCGAGGGCCGCGCGCGCGAGGTCCCGCCTCTTCGCGGTGAGCGCCTTCGAGTCGGCCGCCCCGGCCGCGCGCAGCGTGTCGTCGTCGGCGTGCTCGACCAGGAAGCCCGCCACTACGAGCGGCCCGAACACGCACCCGCGCCCCGCTTCGTCGATCCCGAGCACCCGCACCCGACCTCCGTCCGCCGCTCGTAACGGCGCCGTGACGTCAGCGACGTCGCGTCGCGCTCCGCCGGGGCCGTCTTCACCGTCCCTTGTCCCCAGGTGGTGGACGGACCGGGAGGCTCAGCGTATGTCTGGCGCCCCAGAACGGTGGACGATGTCTCTACACGTCTTGAAGAAAGGCCTGGACGTCCCGATCGCAGGCGAAGTAACTGGCAATATCGTTGACTTGCCGGTTCCTGCGTCTGTTTCGGTGGCGCCCCGCGATCTGCCAGGGATCACCCCTCGTATTCTCTCACGAGAAGGCGCGTCGGTCAAGGTCGGAACCGCGCTGTTCGCGGACAAGGCGCAGCCGGATCTCCGGCTGGTGTCGGCCGCCGCGGGCGAGGTCCGCGAGATCGTGCGCGGGCCGCGCCGCGTGGTGCTCGACCACGTGGTGTCGGTCACCGGTGACGCCGCGGAGTCGTTCCGCCAATGGGACCTCGGCGCGCTCAAGAAGATCTCAAGGGACGAAGCTCGGATCGGGCTCGGACATGGCGGGTTGTGGCCCGTGCTTCGGTGCCGCCCGCTCGACAAGGTCCCGACGATGGGCAGCACGCCCCAGTGGATCCTCGTCTCTGCGACCGAGACGGGTCCGCTCGCCCCCGGCGCCGACCTCTTGCTCGGCGCGGGCGACGGAGAGGCGCTGCAAGCCGGGTTGTACGTGCTCAAGGCGCTCACGCCCGGCGCGGTCGCGGTGGCGGTCCCGCAAGGCACCACGCACCCGGCGCTCGCGAACCTGAAGGACGTCGACGTCCATCAGTTCGGTGGGCCGCACCCGAGCGGCGACCCATCGGTGCAGATCAACCACATCGCGCCGCCGAAGGGCAACGGTCAGGTCTGGTACGCGCGCGCCTGGGACGTCGCGTTGATCGGGCGCTTGTTCCTCGAAGGCCGCTACCCGGCGCAGCGGGTGTACACGGCGGCCGGCACCGGCCTCGCCGCGCCGCGGGCCGTGCGCACGCTGTGTGGCGCGCCGATCCGTACGATCACGGGCGATGCGGCGCCGGGCCCGGTCCGGTGGATCCTCGGCTCCGTGCTCACCGGGCAGGTCGTCGACCCGGAGCGGTGGGCCGGGTTCACGAACCGGATGTTCACGGTCATCCCGGATCGCGCCGAGCGGCGGTTGTTCGGGTGGACGGCGCCGAACCTCGGTGACTTTTCGTACCACCGCGCGTTCCTGAGTGGGTTCCTCGGGGCGGGCGGGCGCAAGGTGATGGACACCGGCCTGCGCGGGGGCGTCCGAAGCATGGTGCCCGTCGGGTACTACCGCGGCGTCGTCGCGACGCCGGACATCGAGCCCGAGTTCTTGTTCCGCTCGATCATCGCTGGCGACCTCGAGGAGTCGGTCAAGTTGGGCCTGCTCGACCTCTCGATGGAGGAGGCCGCCCTCCTCACGTACGTGTGCCCGAGCAAGATCGAGTTCGACGTCATTCTGCGCGACGGTCTCGCGCTCTACGAGAAGGAGGCGTAAATCATGACACGCCTCATCGAAGGCCTGTTCGACAAGTACCGCCACTCGTTCGAGGAGGGCGGGTCCCTCCATTGGGCGTGGCCGATGTTCGAGGGGGCAGAGACCTTCTGGCTCACCCCGCCGCATCGGACCCATCAAGGCGCGCACGTGCGCGACCCGATGGACATGAAGCGGCTGATGATCTTCGTGGTGTACGCGCTGATCCCACCGATGCTCGTCGGCATGTGGAACATCGGGCACCAAGCGTACCTCGCCGAGGGCAACGCGGCGGCCACGCTGGTCGACTGCGTGCTGCGTGGCGCCATCGCGATGCTGCCGATCATCTTCGTGTCGTACACTGCGGGCGGCATCGCGGAGCTGCTGTTCTGCGTCGTGCGTAAGCACGAGATCAACGAGGGCTTCCTCGTCACGGGGCTCATCTTCCCGCTCACGCTGGCGCCGTCCACCCCGCTGTGGATCGTCGCCTTGGCGGTCATCTTCGGCGTGGTCATCGGCAAGGAGGTGTTCGGCGGCGTCGGCATGAACATCCTCAACCCCGCCCTCACGGCGCGCGCGTTCGTGTTCTTTGCCTACCCGAAGGTGATCAGCGGCGCCGGCGTGTGGGACGTCGCGGACAAGGCCAAGGTGATCGACGGGTACACCGGCGCTACGCCGCTGCTCACGGTCTCGAGCGCAGCCCCGGGCACGGATCCGGTCGCCGCGCTGAACCAGGCCGGGTGGACCTGGATGGACATGTTCATCGGCCGAATCCCCGGCTCGATGGCTGAGGTCAGCGCGGCGGCGTGCTTGGTCGGCGGGCTGTTCCTGGTCATGGTGGGCATCGCGTCTTGGCGCATCATGCTGGGCTGCGTCGCTGGGTTGGGCATGATCACCCTCGTGTTCAACGCGTTCGCCGGGCCGGAGGCCAGCGCCGCGTTGGCGCTCCCGTTCCACTATCACCTCGTGATCGGCGGCTTCGCGTATGGCGCCATCTTCATGGCGACCGACCCGGTCTCGGCGGCGGCGACCAACGCCGGCCGCTGGATGTACGGCATCGGCATCGGCGCGCTCGCGGGGCTGATTCGCGTGGTCAATCCGGCGTACCCCGAGGGCATGATGCTCGCGATCCTGTTCATGAACGTGTTCGCGCCGCTGCTCGACTACTTCGTGGTCCAGCGCAGCGCGCGCCGTCGTGTCGCCCGCCTCGCGGCGCAGGGGGTCTGACCGTGGCGTGGTCCAACGGCTACATCTTCGGTTTTGCGACGACGGTTTGTGTGGTGTGCAGCCTGGCGGTCGCCACCGCGTCCATCGGGCTGCGGGACCTGCAGGAGACCAACAAGCGCCGCGACGCGCAGGGCAGCATCTTGTTCGCGCTCGGCCTCCCGGAAGACGGCTCGAAGCCCGACGGTGAGGCGATCGACAAGCTGTGGGCCGAGCGGGTCAAGGTCATCGTGGTCAACGGTCAGGGCGCCACCCTCGAGGGCGCAGCTGGTGACAAAGACGGCGACGGAGACACCGATCTCGCCGACGTCGACGTCGCGCGCGCGGCCGTGAAGGGCACCGACCAGGCGCCCGAGGTGGTCGCCGTGTACCAGCGGGTAGACGGCGACAAGGTCGGCGCCTACGCGATCCCGCTGTTCGGCATGGGGCTGTGGGGGCCGGTCTCGGGCTTCTTGGCGCTGGCCCCGGACGGGCAGAGCGTCATCGGGTCCACGTTCTTCGCACCCAAAGAGACGCCGGGCCTCGGAGCCGAGATCGCCGAGCGACCGTTCCAAGCGCAGTGGGTCGGCAAGAAGGTCGTCGACAACGGCAAGGGCCGCGCGATCCGCGTCGTGAAGGGCAAGGCCGCAGACCTGTGTCCCGGCGCGCTGGACTACTGCGTAGACGGCCTCTCGGGCGCTACGATGACGATGAACGGGGTCGACGCGATGGTGGGTGAAGCCATCGAGACGATCTACGAACCCTACCTCGCGCAGGTGCGCATGAAGGGGACCCGATGAGCTCGCCCGCTGCGGTGCCTACCGCAAACCCCGGCTTGCAGCTGCTGTCCGCCAAGCGGCGTAAAGTCGTGTTCGACCCATTCTTGGACAACAACCCGGTCACGGTCCAGGTGCTCGGCATCTGCTCGTCGCTCGCGGTGACGGTCCAGCTGGAGCGCGCGCTCGTCATGGCGGCGGGCGTCACCGCGGTGACCGCCTGCTCCAACGTCGCGATCTCGCTGCTGCGCAACTACATCCCGCCGAGCATCCGCATCATCGTGCAGCTGTCGGTCATCGCGTCGATGGTCATCGTCGTCGACCAGCTGCTGCAGGCGTACATGTACGACGTCGCCAAGTCGTTGTCGGTGTTCGTCGGCCTCATCATCACGAACTGCATCGTGATGGGGCGCGCCGAGGCGTACGCGATGAGCAACCCGCCGGTCGACAGCTTCCTCGACGGGCTCGGGAACGGCCTCGGGTACGGCAGCATCCTCGTCACGCTGGCGATCGTGCGCGAGATCTTCGGGTCCGGCACGCTGCTCGGCTTCACGGTGGTCCCGCAGGCCGTGTACGACCTCGGGTACGCGAACATGGGCCTCATGGTGTTGGCGCCGGGCGCCTTCATCCTGCTTGGCCTCATCATCTGGGCCCAGCGCACCTGGACCGGGTACACGGAGACCACATGATCGAGCAGTACGTCTCGCTCGCGGTCAAGCAGGTGTTCGTCGAGAACATCCTGCTCGCCTACTTCCTCGGTATGTGCTCGTTCTTGGCGTGCTCCAAGAAGGTCGAGACCGCCGTTGGGCTCGGCGCCGCCGTCATCTTCGTGCTCGGCATCACCACGCCCGTGAACTGGGTCATCAACGAGTTCCTCCTGAAGAAGGGTGCGCTCGCCTGGGCCGGCATGGGCGACATCGACTTGTCGTTCTTGCAACTCGTCGGGTTCATCGCGGTCATCGCGGCCATGACGCAGCTCGTCGAGATGATCCTCGATCGGTACGTGCCGAGCCTGTACAACGCGCTCGGCATCTTCTTGCCCTTGATCGCGGTCAACTGCGCCATCCTCGGCGGCTCGTTGTTCATGGTCGAGCGCGAGTACGACTTCGGCGAGTCCGTGGTGTACGGACTCTCGGCGGGCTCGGGGTGGGCGTTGGCGATCGTGTCGATGTCGGCGATTCGGTACCGGATGCGGTACTCCAACGTGCCGAACGGCCTCAAGGGCCTCGGCATCACGATGCTCACCACGGGCCTCATGGCGATCGCGTTCATGTCGTTCGCTGGCATCAGCTTCTGACGGTCGGAGGACTTCGTGGAGCTCCTTTCCTTCGTTGCCGTCTCGGTGGTCGTGTTCACCGGGGTGATCCTGTTCCTTGTCGCCCTCCTGCTGGTCGCCAAGAAGCAGCTGGTGCCCGACGGTGACGTGACGATCGTGGTCAACGGCGATCCGAACAAGACCTACAAGGTCAAGCCGGGCTCGACGCTGCTGTCGACCCTCGCCGCCGAGAAGGTGTTCGTCCCTTCGGCGTGCGGCGGCGGCGGCACCTGCGCGATGTGTCGCTGCCAGGTCGACTCTGGCGGCGGCGAGATCCTGCCCACCGAGGTCGGGCACTTCACGAGCGCGCAGCGCAAGACGGGCTGGCGCTTGTCTTGCCAGCTCAAGGTCAAGCAAGACCTGCAGGTGCGGCTGCCGGAGGAGATCTTCGGCATCCAGAAGTTCGAGTGCACCGTGCGCTCGAACGACAACGTCGCGACGTTCATCAAGGAGCT
>CAIUDO010000541.1 GCA_903897935.1 uncultured Pseudomonadota bacterium | reverse complement strand
CGAGCTCCCATCACAAGAGCCCGCCGTCCTGCACGTCGAGGGCGACGACGTGGCACGGCCGCGACCGTTTGCGCTCGGCTGTTCGCGGCGCACCCATGACGGTGATCGGCCGGAGCCTCGCCGCTGGCCTCGCGCTCGCTGGGTGCATGCCCACGATCATCTCTGAGCAGCCCGTCGTCGTGGTGCGCGACACGGGGATCTCCCTCGGCGAGGGTCCGTGGGGAGACTACGGATTCGGCGAGGCGGTCGGCGTCGCCGATCTCGACCTCGATGGAACCAATGACCTGATGGTCGCGTCTAATGTCGGACTGCTCGTGTGGACACGCCCCCCGATATCGGGGGGCGAGGAACCGGCGCATATCATGAGTGATAGTGAACAACGCGCCTATTTCACCAAGGGGTTCTCGGTCGCGTCGCTCAAGGGCCTGAGCGTACCCGCGGCAGTCGTCGGCGGACCGGCAAGCGCGCTCGTGTTCCACGTCGGCGAGCCGGAGGCGGTCGGAGCGTGGATCGTCGCGGATGAACCTTCACTGATTTCGATATCCACGGCGACGCTCTCGGGGGCGGACGACGGCGCGGACGCCGTGCTGCTCGCCCGGCCCGACCCTTCTCCTTCGGCGTTCTACGTGGTGCGCGGGGTGCCGACCGGCGACGTACACCTGACCACCCCTACCTTCACCGCCGACGTGGACACCACCGTCGTCGGGTACACCGCCACCAGCGCAGACGTCGATGGCGACGGCGTCACGGACCTGATTGCGGCGGCTCCGTATTGGCAGCCCAACCACGGCATCGGCGCGGTGCTGGTCTTCCACGGGCCGCTCGACCGGGGGCCCGCGCACCGCGACCCAGACATGGCGCTCATCGGCCGGGCCGTCGGCGACCAGATGGGGTGGGGGGTGTCTGCCCGCGCCGACGCCGACGGGGACGGGCTGCCCGACCTCTGGTCCGTCGTGCTCGGGGACAAAGAGCATCAGGAAGGAGAGCCCCACGCCGACGCCCGCGTGGTCGTCGTCCCCGGCACGCTCCGCGGGCGCGTCACCGAGACCGAGGCCATCGGTCGCATCCTGCACGACGTGCCGGACGACTCGTTCGGTTGGAACATCGCGTCCGGTGATCTCGACGGCGACGGCCTCGGTGACGTCGCCGTCGCCGAGCCGTGGCGCGGCGAAGACCGCCGCGGGCGTGTGTACGTGACGCTGAGCCCGATCGAGGGCATCTCCACGACCCGACACGGGCTCATCGTCGGCGGCGTGGGGGTCGACGACACGTTGGGGCACGGAGACGTCGGCATGGGAGACCTCGACGGAGACGGCATCGACGACCTGCTGATCGGCTCCGATTGGGCCGCCGACTACGACGGGCGCGTGTGGTGGTATCCATCCGGCGGCTGACGCCGGCCTCCGTCAGCCGCCGGGCACCACCACGACGACGGGGATCTCCGCAAGCGCCTCCCCGTCGTCGCCCGTGAGGAGAACGGTGGCGTCGACCACCTGGTCCTCGCGGGCCGCCGGCACGACGCCCCGCACAGTGACCGTAAAGTGTGCCGGCGGCGCGTCGGGGTCGAGGTCGACCCACTCGGCCGGGGTGACGCCGATGACCAGGCCCAGCGGGTCGCGGCCGCGAGCCAGCGCGAGCGTGCGCACCGGCTGGAGGAGGCGGGCCTGGGTGTCGAGGGCGGCGACCGCGGGCTCGACCCACGAGGCGGCGTCGGACGAGAACGCGGGGGGCTCGGGCGCGGGGTCGGCATCGTAGTCGACGGCGACGCCGGCGCGGTCGAGCATGTCCACGAACGCGGGCAGCGCGAAGTCGATGCCCGACAGATCCACGCCGACGAACGCGGCGCCGAGGTCCACCAGCGCGTCAGCGACGTCCTCCGGCCCGGCGTCACGCGGGCACCCGCCGAGCGTGTTGTTCAGCTCCGGGTCATCGCTGCCCGGATCGTGGATGGTTCCATCGGTGAACACAATCATCGCGCGCATCGCGCCGTCTCGGAACCCGACGCCCCCGTCGGTGCCGAGGCCTGGGAGCCCAGCGGGCGCGGTGCCGCCGAACACGTCGTCAGCGTCGGGAACGTACGTGGGCACGTCGTCGGAGAGGTTGAACGTGCCGTTGCAGTAGCGATCCCAGCCCGTGCCGGTGAGCGTCTGCCAGGTGGCCTCCCAGGTGGCCTCTGGCGGGAACAAACCACCCATCATCGGCGCGGACTCGAGCGCATACCCGATCTGCACAGGATCACGCGTGGTGGCGATCACCAAGCGAAACGGCATCTCCGGGCCGCTGATCAGCGGCGGATAGTCGGAGTAGTTGACCAGCGCGAACGCAGGGTCGCGGAACGCCTCACCCAGCGCAGCCGCAAACGTCGGCACCGACGCCGCGATGCCGGGCCACTCTTCGACCATCGAGCTCGACGCGTCGATCACGAGCGCGACGTCGATGGCGGCGACGTGCGGCGGCACGTCGAGGCCCAGCTCCACATCCACCCGCTCGCGGACCTCGGCGTACAAGCCACCCAACACGGAGGCGGCGTCGACGGGGTCGGCGCCGTACGTCAGCTCGGCGAGGTCGGTCTGCCCGTCGCCGTCGGTGTCGCGGAGCAGGTGCGACGTGACCCCGGCCACCTCGGTAGCGTCGGGCAGGCCGTCGCCGTCGGCGTCGGCGTCGGCGAGGTCGCAGGCGCCGTCGCCATCGGTGTCGATGGGGGGCGCCTCCGGGCTCCCGACGCCCGACTCCTCCGTGTCGGAGAGGCCGTCGCCGTCGCTGTCGAGGTCGCGCAGGTCGGGCACGCCGTCCGCGTCGGTGTCGGCGGGGGTGGGGTCCCACTCCGTCGCCCCGTACTCCCAGCGATCGCCGACGCCGTCCCCGTCGGCGTCCGCGTCGTGGTGGTCCGGGATGCCGTCGCCGTCGGTGTCGAGCGCCACGCACCCGACGCCGCGCTCGTAGGCGTCGGGCACCCCGTCGTCGTCCTCGTCGGGATCGACGCGGTCAGCCAGGCCGTCGCGGTCGGTGTCGGCGTCGACGCTGACCAACCCCTCGATGAGGTCGTCGGGGCATTGATCGTCGCTGTCGAGATCCAGAGCGTCGGGCGTGCCGTCGCCATCGTGGTCGATGGGGGGCGTGAGCGGGTCGAGATCGCCCGCCTCCACCGCGTCCGCGATGAGGTCACCGTCGCTGTCCAGGTCCCGCCGGTTCGACAGGCCATCGCCATCGGGGTCGCCGTCGCCTTCGTGCA
Source organism: uncultured Pseudomonadota bacterium (assembly GCA_903897935.1). Taxonomy (GTDB): domain Bacteria; phylum Myxococcota_A; class UBA796; order UBA796; genus CAIUDO01. The sequence continues at coordinate 7,544 of CAIUDO010000541.1, read as the reverse complement.
CGTCGAGGATGCCGTCGCCGTCGGTGTCAGGCAGCAGATCGAGCGGCGGCGCGCCGACGGGCAGCACGCAGCCGGCCATCGCGAGCGCGAACGCCACGTGGTATCCTGCGATCGCGCGCCCGCGCCGGGCGCTCAGGGCGACCCGACGGCCTCCGTGCTGACACCGTGTGATCCGATCGCGCATGTGGCCGACCCCTTCCGTCCACGCAAGGTGTACCCGCCGGTGGACTGCGTGGACAACATGGAGGACGCGATGACCCGAGCGACTGATGACGGCGACGGCTGGCCGCGGTTCCGGCACGACAACGACGGCCGGGCGCGGACCTTCTGATGCCGTGGGCAGCGCTGTGCTGGTTCGTGGCGTGCAGCCCGTCGACGCCCCCACCCGCGGTGGACGCCGACGGAGACGGGCAGGTCGCGCCCCCTGACTGCGACGACGCCGACCCCACCGTGTTCGTGGGCGCGGTGGAGGTCCCCTACGACGGCGTCGACCAGGACTGCGACGGCGTCGACCTCTCCGACGCCGACGGCGACGGTCGCCCTACCCCGACGACTGCGACGACCTCGACCCGACCCGGCACCCCGAGGCCACGGAGGTGCCGTACGACCCGATCGACCAGGACTGCGACGGCGTCGACCTCGTCGACGTCGACGGCGACGGGTCGCCTTACCTCGACGACTGCGACGACGACGACGCCGACCGGTACCCATCCGCCACAGAGGTGCCCAACGACGGCGTCGACCAGGACTGCGACGGAGCGGACCTGGTCCAGGGCGACGACGACGCCGACGGGTACATCGCGATGGAGGACGGCGGCGACGACTGCGACGACACCGACGCGTCGATCCACCCCGGCGCCGCGGACACCTGCGGCGACGGCGTCGACCAGGACTGCGACGGCGTCGGCGAGGTCGTCGGGACCACCGGCCTCGTGGACGTCACCGTGGGAGAGACGGCGATCGAGGGGCTCTCGGTGTTCGGCACGCAACTCCAGATGGCCGCGACGCCCTATCCCTCCGGCTCGGGACCCGGGCTGGTGGTTGGCTCGGGGAGGGTCATGCTCTGGGAGTCACTCGGCTGCGGTCTCCGCGTGTTCGACGACGCGCCCGACCTGATAGACTTCGACGCCGCCTGGGACGGCGAGAGCGACGATTGGTATATCGGGGCGAACCTCGCCCTGGCCGACCTCGGGGGCGATGACGCACCCGACCTCGCAATTGGCACCCACTGGCTCGACCTACACAAGGCGCCCGCTTGGGATTGGGCAGACCGCGTCTACGTCGACCTCGGCCCGTTCCACACCGGAGCGCTGCCGGTCAGCGAGGCCGCGGACGCCGTGTTCCTCCTCGATGACGCGCACAAAGTCCGCGGGGTCGAGGTCACCGCGATCCCGGTCGACGCCGACGCAGACGGCCAGCTCGACCTCGTGATCGGTGGCGCGAGCGTGCACCGTGGCCCCGTCGCGCCCGGCGAGTGGACCGTGGAAGACGCGTGGGCGACCCGAGAGACCCTGGACTTCCCGCGCGACATGCCGTCCATCGCCATCGACGTCGGGGATCTCGACGGCGACGGGGCCGGCGACCTCGGGTGGGAGCTCGGCTGCCTGAGCTGGTACTGGAGCGGGTGCGGCGACGACGTCGACGTAGGGCTCGTCATCGAGCGCGCGCCGATCGCGAGCGGGGGCGGAAGCGTGCTGGACCACGGCGACGTCCGCCTGCTGCGCGAGGCGCCGTCGCGCACCCCCCTGATCCCGGCGAGACCGGGCGATCTGGATGGAGACGGGTTCGCGGACCTCGTGCTCGGCGACCCCCTCTCCGACGTCGGGGACCTCGGCGGGCAGGTCTATGTCCTGTACGGTCCGCTGGACGACGGCGAGCGCTCGCTCGGAGACGCGGACGCGGTGATCCAAGGCGCAGACTCGGGGTGGCAGCTCGGGCGGACCGTGGACATCGTCGGCGACGTGGACGGCGACGGCGACGACGACCTCGCGGTGTCACTGCCGAGCTGGGGCGACGGGGTCACCGCGGGCGGGCGGAGCTACCTGTACACCGACGCCCCACGCGGCGTCCTGCACTACGCCGACGCCACCGCCACCTACTACGCGCCGGACGGCGACGGCGTCTGGCCGTCCGCGGACGTCGACGCCGTCCGCCGGCTCGGTGACCTCGACGAGGACGGCTTCGCAGACTTCCTGCTGAGCGTCGGCGGGGACGGCATCGACCATCCGGGCGCCGTCGTCGTGTACGGTGGGTGAAAGGACCTGGCCCGCCCGACGCCAGCGTCGCAGCTGCCCCCCCGTCAGACGGTCATGCCTTCGAGCTCCAGCAACCGTCCAGCGGGGTCCGACGTGCCCGCGGCGCCGTCTTGCACGAGCTGGCGCGCTTCGTCGAGCAGTCGCACCAGCGTGCCATCGCCGAACAGCCCGTCGACGACCTCGACGAGCGGCCACGCGACGATCGCTGCAAGCTCGTATCCCTGCGTGACCGCCCACTCGATCGTGGGGTGCGCGTCGACGAGCAGCCGGTCGATCGCCGCAGCGTCTTCCGGGTCGATGATGCCAAGCTCCTCCGCCCACAACGGGATGATCCGCAGCCCAGTGTCGACCACCTGCACGAGCCCGCCTGGACCCACGAGGTCGGCGACCTCCGGCGTGGTCCCGATGAGCAACAAGTCCCCTGGGCCAGCTCGTCGAGGCCGGAGTTCAGGTACGCGTCCGGGTGCGTCTCGAACGCGAACTTGGTGAACGCGGCGTCGTCCTTTTCGAGCGTGACGTACCCCAGCGGGTCGGCGGCGCGATGCGACTCGATGGCGTCTTGCAGCGCGAGCGCGGTGGCGTCGCACCACGCCTGACCCTCCGGGGAGAGCTTGGGGCGCAGGTCCTTGGTGAACGCCGTGCAGTACTTGCCGCCGTAGTCCAGGTAGTAGCTTGGAGGTGTGAGCCCCTCCCCTGCGAGCCGCGCCTCCGCGTCGTCGTGGCGCGCGTAGTACCAGTCGGGGGTGCCCGTGATGGCGATCGCGGCGGGGGTGGCCGCATCCAGGGCACCCGCGGTGTTGGTGAAGAAGTCAGACTCCGACGCGCCGCCCACCATCTCGTCGAACCACGACGACGCGACGGCCGCGTCGACCGCCAGCCCGGCCTGGGCGGCGAGATCGGAGTTGGACGAGGAACACCCTCCGTTGAACGCTGCTTCTTCGGGGCTTGACTGGGTAGTGGTCGTGGTGGGGAAACGGTACGACAAGCTCATGAGACCTCCTGCGCCGGCGCGTCTGCACGCGGCACGCCGGCGAGAAGGAAGGTCCGTCCGTCGTCGTTCGACGGACGTCCGTCGTTTGGCCCGCCGGGTCCGCAGACCGCCGAGCCCCGTTGTCACCTGAGCACGCTTGGAGCTACGTGGACGCCACACGAGGGGTACCCGATGCGGACCATGCCGAAGATCCTGCTGCTCCTGGCGGCGGCGTGTGGCGGAACCAAGCCCGAAGAGACCAGCAGCTCCATCACGGACGCCGACACCGATACGGATACCGATACCGACACGGACACCGATACGGACACCGATACGGACACGGACACCGACACAGACACAGACACCGATACGGACACCGATACGGACACCGATACCGATACGGACACCGACCCGCCGCCCCCTCCGTGTTTTCAACTGACCGACGGCACCGGCTTCGCCACGCTGCAGGCGGCCATTGACGCTTGCGCGGACGGCGGGATCGTGACCGTGTGCCCCGAGCCGATCGCCGACGCCGCGCGGCTCGACGGCAAGGCCGTCCGCATCGAGGGCTCCGCCCGGTGGTCGCCGAAGGGCGCGCCCGCGCTCACGATCGGGACGGGCGGCGAAGCCGACGTGTCCGGCTTCGAGATCGCGACGTCAACCACCGCGTTCGTGGTGGGCGCCGGGGGCAGCCTCGCAGTGTCCTCAGTCACGTTCACCGGCGTAGGACCTGTGGTTCAAGCGGACGACGCGACGGTGTGGATCGTCGACGCGACCATCACGGGCCCCGCCGAGCCGGTGGTGGTGCGCGGCGGGAGCCTGAACCTGGAGCGCGTGCTCGTCGAGGGCGCCGCAGTCGGCGCGCGGGTCGAGCCATCAGCGCTCGACCCGGCCCCCGAGGCCACGTTCACCGACGTGACGCTCAGCGGGGGCGTCGACGGGCTCGCGCTCGACGAGACGACCACCACCGCCACCAGAGTCACGACGAGCGGGGTGACCCACCCCATCCGGGTCACCGGCGGCGTGCTGACGCTCGAGGCCCTCGAGATCTCCGGTGGCGCCGTCGCCGTCGCGGTCGCGGGCGCCGCGGTCGTCACCGGAGCCGACTGGTCGGTGACCGGCGCGTCCGAGGTTGGTCTCCAGGTGACGGGCGGCGCCCACGTCCAGCTCGACTCCGCCACGTTCGCCCCCGATCCGCTGTCCGCGGAGGACTCGACCGTCGACGCGAAGGGCACGATCGTCTGGGGCACCCGGGCGGTGGACCTGTCCGGGGGCGCGGCCCTGTCGTGGCGCACCGGCGAGGCCAACGGATTCCCAGGGGGCGCCCTCGTATCCGTCGACAGCTCGGTCGACCTCGCCGAGCTCGTGTTCGACGGCAACATCGCGCGCACACTGGACCTGACCGGCGGCGCCGTCGAGCTCACCGACGTCACCGTCACCGGCACCGTCGCTGACCCGGCCCTCTGCGCGGCCGGCGCCTGCGGGTGGGGCGCTCGCGCCGTGGACGCGTCGGTGATCGTGGACGGAGGTGCGTTCACCAGGAACGACGCCGAGGGGTTGGTGCTGGACGCCAGCGAGGCCGATCTCGACGGGGTGACCTTCTCCGCGCAGATCGCCACCGATCTGCGCGCGGTCGGGTCAGAGGTCGGGATCGTTCGCGGCGTGTTCGAAGGAGACGCGCTGTACGGAGTCACCGCCGAAGGGGGCGCGCTCTCGATCCTCGACACACGGTTCGAAGCCCGCGACGGTGTGTACGTGACCTCCTACGAGGGCTACCGCTACGAATACAGCGACACCTCGTATTGCATCGCGGTCTCCGAGGCGGCCACCCTGACGCTCGACTCGGTCTCGTTCGAAGACGTCGACAACGGGATCCTGGCCTACGACTCGATCGTCGATGGCACCGACCTGACGTTCGAGCGTGCGTTCCGTCCCATCTTCGTATCGGGGTCCACGCTGCGGATCTCGGGCTTGGTCGCCGACGGCGGCGGGGCCCAAGTGGTGTCCACTACGTCCAGCTGGGTCACGGTCGACGACATGGTCGCGTCCCGGCTCATCGTCCCCGAGTCGAGCACCAAGATGTACGACGAGCTGACCGGGGCGCTCGTCATCGACGCGCCCTACTCCTTGCCCGCGTACCTGGTCGACGCGTACAACAGCGAGTCGGTCACGCTCACCGGGTTCACCGTCACCGACGTCACGGGCGGCCTCGTGCGTGTCCGAGACAGCATCGCCACCCTCGAAGGCGTGGTCGCGACTGGGATGGTCGACGCGCCGCTCGACGACCTGTTCGCGCTGTCGTCCGTCACTGGGACGCCCTACCTGACGGTCACCGACGCCGTGATCGAGGGGAGCGGCCTCCGGGTCTTGGCGAACGCGTCGGGGGACGGCTTGCTGACCCTGGTTCGGACCCGCATCGGCACCGAGGGGGTGGCGGCGGCAGTCGGAGGCCTCGTCGCGAACGGGGTCCACGTGAGTCTGCGCGGCACCGAGCTGTACGGGTCGCCCGACGACGGCGTGGACGTGACCGCCGGACAGCTCGACGTGCGCGACAGCCGGATCGCCGAGGCGGCCGGGTACGCCGTGGACTGCGGCGTCGACTTCGATTGGGGCGGATGCATCGGCACCTTCGACGGGGCGCTCGGGGCGCTCGGACCGGCCTGCCCGGTCTGCGACTGACGGCGAGGTCGAGGGGCGCTCGACACGCACCTTACCGCGTTGGATTCGGACCGGGTGGCGGTGGCGGTCACCACGTTCGAGCGGGCAAGCCGGCTCCTCGAGTCGTCGAACGGCCTGCCGGTGAGCGGCGTGGCGGCGGGCGGCCCGTGGTTTGGGGCCGCTGAGGGGGTGCGTTGAGCCCAGCGCTCCACGCGAGCCGCCGGTTATGAGCGCCCATGCCCTCCGCCCAGCTACCGTTCGTCGTCGTCGCCGCCACGTCGCTCACCGCGTGTGCCCAGCCGCTTCCCGCGGATCGAGCCGCCTACGCTGGCGAGTGGACCGGCCCCGGGACCATCTTGTCGATCACCCCGGGCGGCGACCTCGCGTTCGAGCAGACCACGCGCGGGACCACCATCGAGGTCATGGGCCCCATCAAGGCGTTCGACGGCGACGACATCGTCGTCGGCTTCGCGTTCGTCACGTCGACCATCGACGTGACGTCCCCGCCGGCCGAGCACGACGGCGCGTGGACGATGGCCGTGTCGGGCGTCGCGCTCACCAAGCACTGAGGGCACATGAGCACGGAAGATTGGGTGGACGTAGGCGCGGCCGATGAGCTCGGCGCGCACGAGGTGCAGCAGGTCGTCGTCGGGAGCACGCGCATCGCGCTGAGCTACAAAGACGGCGTCTTCGGCGCGATCAACGGCGTGTGCAACCACGCAGGCGGGCCGCTCGGCAAGGGCACCCTCGACGGCGACTACATCGTGTGCCCGTGGCACCAGTGGCGGTTTCATCGCGTCGGCGGCGAGGGGGAGCGCGGGTTCGAAGAAGACGTCGTCCCGGCGTACCACGTGAAGGTGCGCGACGGCCGCGTGCTCGTGAACCCGAAGCCGCACACCAAGCGCGCCAAGAAGCCGCACGAGCCCCACCCGCTCGCGCGCCCCGTGCAGCGCGCCCCCGGGAAGGTGCGCGTCGTCGGGATCTCCACCACCGCGATGAACGCCACCTACCCCCGCTTCTCGACGTCCGAGGCGCTGCTCGAGACCGCGCTCGAGCACGCCGCGCAGGCGGGCCACGAGACGCGCTCGATCCGCCTTCGCGATCTCTCGTTCCGGTCGTGCGAAGGGTTCTATTCCAAGGCCGCGCGGGCCTGTACCTGGCCATGCTCCATCACCCAGATGGACCCGCACGACCAGCTCGACCAGGTCTACGAGGCGCTGGTGCACTGGGGCGACGTGTTCCTCGTCGCGACACCGATCCGGTGGGGCGCGCCGAGCAGCCTCTACTTCAAGATGGTCGAGCGCATGAACTGCATCCAGAACCAGGTGACGATCGCCAACCGGGTGCTGCTGCAGAACAAGGTCGTGGGCGCGATCATCACCGGCGGCCAGGACAACGTGCAGGCAGTGGCCGGGCAGATCCTCGGCTTCTTCGGCGAGCTCGGGTGCCAATTCCCGCAATTCCCGTACATCGCGCACTCACGCGGCTGGAACGCCGAGGACATGGAGCGAAACAACGCCTGCGCAACGACAACTACTTCTCCCCACGGCGACAACTAGAACTCCCCACTTCGGGTTGATTCCGTAGTTGTCGAGCCGCGTTCAGTTCGGTCTGTTGTTTCTATGCTCCTTACTCGGTTATTCGTAGTAGTTGAGGGCCAT